>NZ_QETJ01000015.1:0-70418 GCF_003105095.1 Pseudomonas sp. NDM
CCACATGATTGGATTATCAAACCGCTTCTGTGGGAGCTGCCGCAGGCTGCGATCTTTTGCTCTTTATTCAAGGCAAAAAAATGCCCCCGCCGTTTGCACGGCGGGGGCATCTTCATTGCGCTAAAGCGTTGGGGTGATTAAACGCCCGAAGCCTTGGCAGCTGCCACGTCTTTGATGGACAGCTTGATACGGCCGCGGTTGTCCACGTCCAGAACCAGCACTTCGACTTCCTGGCCTTCTTTGAGGATGTCGGTGACTTTCTCTACGCGAGCGTCGCTCAGCATCGAGATGTGCACCAGACCGTCCTTGCCCGGCAGGATGTTGACGAATGCGCCGAAGTCGACGATGCGCTCAACCTTGCCGACGTAGATCTTGCCGATCTCGGCTTCTGCCGTGATGCTCAGAACGCGCTGACGCGCGGCTTCTGCGGCATCCTTGGTTTCGCCGAAGATCTTGATCGAGCCGTCGTCTTCGATATCGATCGAAGCCTTGGTTTCCTCGCAGATCGCACGGATGGTCGCGCCACCTTTACCGATAACGTCACGGATCTTGTCGGTGTCGATCTTCATCGCGATCATGGTCGGAGCGTTGGCCGACAGCTCGGTACGCGACTGACCAATGATCTGGTTCATCTGGCCGAGGATGTTCAGGCGCGCTTCAAGGGCCTGGCCCAGAGCGATTTCCATGATCTCTTCGGTGATGCCCTTGATCTTGATGTCCATCTGCAGCGCGGTCACGCCTTTGGCGGTACCGGCTACCTTGAAGTCCATGTCGCCCAGGTGATCTTCGTCGCCGAGGATGTCGGTCAGGACGGCGAACTTCTCGCCTTCTTTAACCAGACCCATGGCGATACCGGCCACCGGTGCTTTCATCGGTACACCGGCGTCCATCAGCGCGAGGGAAGCGCCGCACACGGAAGCCATCGAGCTCGAACCGTTGGATTCGGTGATTTCCGACACCACGCGGATGGTGTACGGGAACACGTCAGCGGCTGGCAGCATGGCCGAAACCGAACGACGGGCCAGACGGCCGTGACCGATTTCGCGACGACCGGCGCCACCCATGCGACCACACTCGCCTACCGAGAACGGCGGGAAGTTGTAGTGCAGCATGAACGGGTCTTTCTTTTCGCCTTCCAGGGTGTCCAGCAGTTGCGCGTCACGGGCGGTGCCCAGTGTTGCCACAACCAGTGCCTGGGTTTCACCACGGGTGAACAGCGCCGAACCGTGAGTCTTCGGCAGAACGCCGACTTCGATGTTCAGCGGACGTACGGTGCGGGTGTCGCGGCCGTCGATACGTGGCTTGCCGTTGACGATGTTTTCGCGAACGGTGCGGTACTCGATTTCGCCAAAGGCTGCTTTGACTTCAGCAGCGCTAGGCTGGCCTTCTTCACCGGACAGCTTGGCAACCACCTGGTCACGCAACTCGCCCAGACGCGCGTAGCGGTCGGCCTTGATGGTGATGGTGTAAGCCTGGGAGATCGCTTCGCCGAACTCGGCACGGATCGCGCCCAGCAACTCGGTGGCTTCAGGCTGTGGAGCCCAGTTCCAGGTTGGCTTGGCGGCTTCGGCAGCCAGTTCCTTGACTGCGTTGATCACAACCTGGAATTCGTCGTGAGCGAACAGTACCGCGCCCAGCATCTGGTCTTCGGTCAGCTCTTTGGCTTCCGATTCAACCATCAGCACGGCGTCGGAAGTACCGGCAACGACCATGTCCAGGCTCGAAGCGGCTTGCTGTTCATAAGTCGGGTTCAGCAGGTAGCCGGTGCTTTCGTGGAAAGCCACGCGAGCGGCGCCGATCGGGCCATCGAATGGAATGCCGGAAATGGCCAGGGCAGCCGAGGTACCGATCATCGCAGCGATGTCCGGATCGGTCTTCTTGCTGGTGGAAACGACGGTGCAGACAACCTGCACTTCGTTCATGAAGCCTTCTGGAAACAGCGGACGGATCGGACGGTCGATCAGTCGGGAAGTCAGGGTTTCTTTCTCGGAAGGACGGCCTTCACGCTTGAAGAAACCGCCAGGGATCTTACCGGCAGCGTAAGTCTTTTCCTGGTAGTGAACGGACAGAGGGAAGAAACCCTTGCCCGGATCGGCTTGCTTTGCACCGACGACAGTCACCAACACGCTGACGTCGTCGTCAACGGTGACCAATACTGCGCCGGAGGCCTGACGGGCGATACGGCCTGTCTCGAGGGTAACGGTCGATTGACCGAACTGGAATTTTTTGATTACCGGGTTCACGGTGTCCTACCTTCTTTGTGGCTCTTGGGGGAAACGGTTTCTTGCGAATTCTTGGGCAATCTCGGGAATCGGCCCGATGGCAATTGTCCGGGTGTTACAGGTAAAGCCATGCTGCAGATAAAACTTGAGGCTGGGAGCCTGCAAGGCGCCAGCGGAAAACCGCTGACGCCCGACAGACCACCAACCTCATAGCGCAATCGCTGATTAGCGACGCAGACCCAGGCGAGCGATCAGAGCGGCGTACCGGCTCACGTCCTTGCCTTTCAGGTAGTCCAGCAGCTTGCGACGCTGGTTAACCATGCGGATCAGACCACGACGGGAGTGGTGATCTTTACCGTTGGCCTTGAAGTGACCTTGCAGTTTGTTGATGTTGGCGGTCAGCAGTGCAACCTGCACTTCTGGCGAACCAGTGTCACCAACAGCTTGCTGGTAGTCAGCAACGATTTGAGCTTTTTCTTGAACGTCGAGAGCCATGAGGCAATCCTTCCTTATCAGGAAACTGTTTCAGGGAAACAGCTTCAACAGGCCAGGGACAAATCCCTGTATCTATAAATGAGTAGTGACCATGCCTGTTAACAGCCACACTCGCCGGCCCGCTTGACGCAGACCGGTTCCGGTCATTCTGA
Organism: Pseudomonas sp. NDM; assembly: GCF_003105095.1. Taxonomy (NCBI): domain Bacteria; kingdom Pseudomonadati; phylum Pseudomonadota; class Gammaproteobacteria; order Pseudomonadales; family Pseudomonadaceae; genus Pseudomonas; species Pseudomonas sp. NDM. The sequence continues at coordinate 2,870 of NZ_QETJ01000015.1, forward strand.
CCGAATCAAGCGACGCGGCGCGATGCGCCCGTCTTCGCTCACTTCACCGATACCGATGAAGCGACCATTGTGATCCTGTACTCGCACCATGCCGAACTTCGGCGCATCCGGGGCACGCACCGGCTGGCCGTTGAGCCAGTAGAACGCGCTCGCTTCGGAGAAGTGCAGCAACGGCCAATCCTGCAGGCCGCTGTCCGAAGGCATCAGGAAACGGTCGACCGCTTCGTTGCCACCTTCGGCATGTACCGCTTCCAGCTCTTCGAGGGTCACGGTCTGCGCGAGGGTGAAAGGCCCGGCCTGGGTCCGGCGCAATTCTGCGACGTACGCACCACAACCGAGTTGCTCACCGATATCCTCCACCAGGGTACGAATATAGGTGCCCTTGCTGCAGTCCACCGCAAGCCGCGCAGTATCGCCTTCGAAGGCCAGCAATTCCAAGCGCGCAATAGTAACAGAACGCGGTTCGCGCTCCACTACTTCGCCTGCACGTGCCAGTTTGTACAGCGGCTGGCCATCACGCTTGAGCGCCGAGTACATCGGCGGTATCTGACTGATTTGCCCGCGAAATTTCGGCAGAACTGCTTCGACATCGGCGCGACCAACGGTCACCGGACGCTCCTGCAAAACTTCGCCTTCGGCATCGGCCGTGGTGGTGGTCTTGCCGAGTTGCGCCAGGGTTTCATAGCCCTTGTCGGAATCGAGCAGGTACTGCGAGAACTTGGTCGCCTCGCCGAAGCACAGCGGCAACACGCCGGTGGCCAGCGGGTCGAGGCTGCCGGTGTGCCCGGCCTTCTCGGCATTGAGCAGCCAGCGCACCTTCTGCAACGCGGCGTTGGAAGTGAAACCCAACGGCTTGTCGAGCAGGATGATGCCGCTGACGTTACGACGGATACGTTTGACCTGAGCCACCGAATTACTCCTTGGTGTCTTCAGGTGCTGGAGCGGCAACGTGCTGATTGTCTTCAGCCACGGCGCGCTCGATCAGTGCCGACAGGTGCGCACCACGCACGACGGATTCGTCGTAGTGGAAGTGCAGTTGCGGCACACTGCGCAGCTTCATTTCGCGGGCCAGTTGCATGCGCAGAAAACCTGCGGCGGCATTGAGCACCTTGATGCTTTGCGCGATGTCTTCAGCGTTGTCCTGACCCATCACGGTGATGAAAATCTTCGCGTGACCGACGTCACGGGACACTTCCACAGCAGTGATGGTGACCAGGCCGACGCGCGGGTCTTTGACTTCGCGACGGATCAGTTGCGCCAGCTCGCGCTGCATCTGATCGCCGATACGTTGGGTACGGCTGTATTCTTTTGCCATGATTTGTTACCTGTTACTGCCCAGCGGTGAAACCCGCAAGGTCTGAAAGCGGCAAACGCCCGGCCTGACAAAAGCCAGACCGGGCGTTGCGTTTAGAGTCCGGACGCTGGGCCGTGCATTTCCATGCTACGGCCCATCGTGGCCCTTGAAGTGCGCGAGTCAGAGGCTGCGAGCAACCTGAACCTTCTCGAAGACTTCGATCTTGTCGCCGACTTTGACGTCGTTGTAGCTCTTCACGCCGATACCGCATTCCATGCCGGCACGTACTTCGGAAGCGTCATCCTTGAAGCGGCGCAGGGATTCCAGCTCGCCTTCGAAGATAACGATGTCTTCACGCAGTACACGGATCGGACGGTTACGGTGCACGACACCTTCAATCACCATGCAACCGGCGATCGCGCCAAACTTCGGCGAACGGAACACGTCACGCACTTCGGCCACACCCAGGATGTTCTCGCGAACATCGCTGCCGAGCATACCGGTCAGGGCTTTCTTGACGTCTTCGATGATGTCGTAGATCACGTTGTAGTAACGCATATCCAGACCTTCCTGCTCGACAATCTTGCGAGCGCCAGCATCGGCACGCACGTTGAAGCCGAACAGTACAGCGTTGGAAGCCAGTGCCAGGTTGGCGTCGGATTCGGTGATACCACCGACACCGCCACCCACGACGCGCACTTGCACTTCATCGTTGCCCAGGCCATTCAAGGCACCGTTCAACGCTTCCAGCGAACCACGGACGTCGGACTTGAGGACGATGTTGAGCGTCTTCTTCTCGGCCTGACCCATGTTTTCGAAGATGTTTTCCAGCTTGCCGGCGTGAGCGCGAGCCAGTTTGACTTCGCGGAACTTGCCTTGACGGAACAGAGCCACTTCACGGGCTTTCTTCTCGTCGGCAACCACGCTCATCTCGTCGCCAGCGTCCGGGGTACCGTCCAGGCCGAGGATCTCGACAGGGATGGAAGGGCCGGCTTCCTTGATCGGCTTGCCGTTCTCGTCGAGCATGGCACGTACACGGCCGTAGTTCGAACCGACCAGAACCATATCGCCTTGACGCAGCGTACCGTCCTGAACCAGCACGGTTGCCACCGGGCCACGGCCCTTGTCGAGACGCGATTCAACCACCACACCACGGCCAGGAGCCGATGGAGTAGCTTTCAGCTCGAGAACTTCGGCCTGCAGCAGAACGGCTTCAAGCAGCTCGTCCACGCCAGTACCCATCTTCGCCGAAACCGGAACGAATGGTGTGTCGCCACCCCAGTCTTCGGAAGTCACGCCGTGAACCGACAGCTCGCTGCGGATGCGATCGAGATCGGCGCCCGGCTTGTCGATCTTGTTCACTGCGACCACCAGCGGCACGCCAGCTGCCTGAGCATGCTGAACCGCTTCGATGGTTTGCGGCATCACGCCGTCGTCCGCTGCAACCACGAGGATCACGATGTCGGTCGCCTTGGCACCACGGGCACGCATTGCGGTAAACGCAGCGTGACCCGGGGTGTCGAGGAAAGTGACCATGCCGCGATCAGTCTCAACGTGGTACGCACCGATGTGCTGGGTGATACCGCCGGCTTCGCCAGCAGCTACCTTGGCACGACGGATGTAGTCGAGCAGGGAAGTCTTACCGTGGTCAACGTGGCCCATTACGGTCACGACTGGAGCACGGGAGAACGACTCACCTTCAAACTTCAGGGACTCGGCCAGGGAATCTTCCAGAGCGGTGTCGCTGACCAGGGTCACTTTGTGGCCCAGTTCTTCGGCTACCAGTTGAGCAGTTTCCTGATCAAGCACCTGGTTGATGGTCGCTGGGGTACCCAGTTTGAACATGAACTTGATGATTTCAGCAGCCTTGACCGACATCTGGTTGGCCAGATCGCCAACCGTGATGGTCTCGCCGATCTGCACATCACGCACGACAGGGCCGGTAGGGCTCTGGAAACCGTGGGCGTTGCGCTTCTTCAGCTTGGCCTTGCCGCGACCACCACGACGGAAGCCATCGCTTTCTTCGTCGGTAGTGCGTGGCGCCACACGTGGTGCCGGCGCTTTTTCTTTGACCGATGCGCGATGCGGAGCGTTTTTGCGCTCGCCATCACCGCCACCGCTGCGACGATTGTTATCGTCGGCACGTGGCTTGTCCGGACGGCGCTGTTCGTTCTGCTTGTTGCGAACGTCAGCCGATGGAGCAGGAGCAGCAGCCACCGGTGCGCTTTCGCGAACAGGTTCGGCAGCAGCCGGTGCCGCAACGGCGTCGCTGGCAGCGGTTTGCGCAGCAGCAGGCTGGCGACGCGCTTCTTCTTCGGCGCGTTGCTTGGCTTCTTCTTCAGCCTTCTGACGGGCAGCATTTTCTACTGCGCGGCGCTCATCCAGTTCACGCTTGCGCTCGGCTTCGATTTCTTCCGGGCTACGCTGTACGAAAACTTTCTTCTTGCGAACTTCAACGCTGATGCTCTTGCTACCAGCCACACGCAGGGTGCTGGTGGTTTTACGCTGCAGCGTGATCTTGCGTGGTTCTTCCACTTTCGCCTTGTGACTGCTCTTCAAGTGAGTCAGCAGGGATTGCTTCTCACTGTCAGTCACATTTTCGTCGGCGGCGGTGTGCGGCAGACCTGCCTCACGCATCTGCTGCAACAGGCGCTCTACCGGTGTTTTGACCTCATCGGCCAGTTGTTTCACCGTGACTTGCGTCATGCACTTCTCTCCTCAGGCCGCGCCTAATTACTCGAACCAGTGGGCTCGGGCGGCCATGATCAACTTGCCGGCACGATCATCGTCAATGCCGTCGATGTCGAGCAGGTCGTCAATAGACTGCTCGGCCAGGTCTTCGCGGGTAATTACGCCGCGCACCGCCAGTTCCATCGCCAAATCCTTGTCCATACCCTCAAGCGAGAGCAGGTCTTCGGCCGGATGGGCGTCTGCCAGCTTTTCCTCAGTAGCGATGGCTTTGGTCAACAAGCGATCCTTGGCGCGAGCACGAAGCTCGTTGACGATGTCCTCGTCAAAGCCGTCGATGTTGAGCATCTCCTCCACCGGTACGTAGGCAATCTCTTCCAGGCTGGTGAAGCCTTCATCTACCAGCACCTGAGCCAGCTCTTCGTCGACTTCCAGCTCGTCGATGAAGTTGCGCAGGATGTCGCCGGTTTCTGCTTGCTGCTTAGCCTGGATGTCCGATTCGGTCATCACGTTCAGGGTCCAGCCAGTCAACTGGCTGGCCAGACGCACGTTCTGACCACCGCGACCGATGGCCTGAGCCAGATTGTCTGCGCCAACGGCGATGTCCATGGCATGGGCATCTTCGTCAACGATAATTGCCGCAACCTCGGCCGGGGACATGGCGTTGATCACGAACTGGGCCGGGTTGTCGTCCCACAGCACGATATCAACACGCTCGCCGCCCAACTCACCCGATACCGCCTGGACGCGCGAACCGCGCATACCGATGCAGGCACCTTGCGGATCGATGCGCTTGTCCTTGGAACGGACGGCGATCTTGGCGCGCGAACCCGGATCACGGGAGGCGGCCATGACCTCGATGAGGCCTTCAGCGATTTCCGGCACTTCGATACGGAACAGCTCGATCAGCATTTCCGGCGCGGTACGCGACAGGATCAGCTGCGGGCCGCGGTTCTCGGTGCGGATTTCCTTGAGCAGCGCACGCAGACGCACGCCGACACGGAAGGTTTCGCGAGAAATGATGTCTTCGCGGGCCAGCAACGCTTCAGCGTTGTTGCCCAGATCGACGATCACGTTGTCGCGGGTGACTTTTTTCACGGTGCCGGAGATTATTTCCCCCAGGCGCTCGCGATAGGCGTCGACCACTTGAGCGCGCTCGGCTTCGCGAACTTTCTGCACGATGACCTGCTTGGCAGTCTGTGCAGCGATGCGGCCGAACTCGATGGATTCGATTTTCTCTTCGACGACGTCACCGACCTTGGCGCCAGGATGCGTTTCGGCAACCTTGCTAGGCCAGGTCTCGATGGCCGGATCGTCGAGATCATTCTCTTCGACGACCGTCCAGCGACGGAAGGTTTCGTAGGAACCGGTGTGGCGGTTGATTTCCACACGCAGGTCCACTTCGTCTTCAAAACGCTTTTTGGTAGCAGTGGCCAGAGCCAGCTCCAGCGCTTCAAAAATTATGCTTGCCGGTACACCCTTTTCATTGGATACCGACTCAACAACCAGCAGTACTTCTTTGCTCATCGTACGCCTCGCCTTTCGCAAGCCATTGGATCCGCGGGATCCGCGTCTCAGTCAAAACTGGGAATAATGTTGGCCTTGTCGATCATATCGATCGGCAACAGGAACTCGTGGTCTTCTACCTGCACCACGACGTCCTGCTCTTCTACACCGCGCAGAAGGCCCTGAAAGTTGCGTCGACCTTCGAAAGGCGAGCGCAGCTTGATCTTCACTTGTTCACCGGCAAATTTGGCAAACTGCTCAAGAGTGAACAGCGGGCGCTCCATGCCAGGCGAGGAAACTTCAAGGGTGTATTCAACGGAGATTGGATCTTCAACATCCAGGACACCGCTGATCTGACGGCTGACAATGGCGCAGTCGTCCACCAGCACGCCACCCTCTTTATCGATATAAACGCGCAACATCGAGTGCCGACCCTGAGCCGAAAACTCGATACCCCAGCATTCATAGCCCAGGGCCACGACCACCGGGGCCAGCAAGGCCTGCAACTCTTCTAGCTTGCTCGACACCTGAACCCCCTAGTGCATGATATGTGCATGCTTTGCAAAATAAAAAAATGGGCATAACGCCCATCCTTGAAACGCCGTCGAACAGCGGCGTTGAAAGTATCCAGCTAACAAAAAGCCCCTTAAAAGGGGCTCCTTAAACTGGTTGCGGGGGCCGGATTTGAACCGACGACCTTCGGGTTATGAGCCCGACGAGCTACCAGACTGCTCCACCCCGCGACAAAGCTGGGGCGGAAGTATACGACCGATCCCTTTTAGGGTCAATGTAACCTTCCACCTGCAAGAAAGCCCGCAACAGCGGGCTCTCCTGACTAATTGGTACCGAGAAGGGGACTCGAACCCCTACACCCTATGGGCACAACCACCTCAAGGTTGCGTGTCTACCAATTCCACCACCTCGGCAATACTACGTTTGAAACTCTTCTTACTTCTGCTCTTGAGCTGGAGGCACGTCAGTCGCTGGAGTAGCCGACTTTTGCTCTTGAAGCACCGGGACATCATCAGAAGCCGGTTGTTGCTTAGGTACTTCCAACACTGCTGGATCTGGCAAACCTGCTTGAGTCAGCTGATGAGCCTTCTCTTTAGCAAAGTAACCTAACCCCAGGCTGGTTATGAAGAAACCGGCGGCAAGTATAGCAGTAAACTTACTAAGAAAGGTAGAGGAACCTTGGCTTCCGAACACAGTATTTGAAGCACCTGCTCCGAAAGACGCGCCAGCGTCCGCACCCTTACCCTGCTGCAGCAAAACCAGAGCAACTACGCCCAATGCACCCAGCAGATGAAAAACGACTACGACTGTTTCCAGCATTTTTTCAGTTTCCCGCGGCGCGACAGATCGCACCGAACTCATCTGCATTCAGGGAAGCTCCACCAATGAGCCCCCCATCGATATCCGGCATGCCGAACAGTTCGACCGCATTGGCCGCCTTCACGCTGCCGCCGTATAGAAGCCGCACATTTCGTGCGACTTCAGAATTCTCTGCCGCCAACTGCTCGCGAATGGCTTTATGCACATCCTGAGCCTGTTGCGGCGTTGCAGTCAGCCCGGTACCAATGGCCCAGACCGGCTCGTAAGCAATCACTGCCTTGGCAAAAGCACCGACACCCAGCTCCTCAATGATGCTGCCCAGCTGACGCCCGACAACTTCAAGAGTTTTTCCGGCTTCGCGTTGCTCAAGGGTCTCCCCCACACACAACACCGGAATCAAGCCACATGCCTGTGCAGCTGCGAACTTGCGATTCAGCATCCCGTCTCGCTCGCCCAGAATCTGGCGGCGTTCGGAGTGCCCGACAAGCACCAGGGAACAACCTGCATCCACCAACTGACTGGGAGCAATCTCACCGGTCAGCGCACCTTGCATGGCTTCCACCGCAGAATTCTGCGCGCCGACCGAAATCGACTTGCCTTTCAAGCCATCAATCACTTGATTGATATACAAGCAAGGCGGGAACACCGCGACATCAACACCGCTTGGCAAGGCCAGATGACGAAGGCCGTTGATCAGCTCAGCGACGCTGGCGCGGGTACCGTGCATCTTCCAGTTACCAGCTACCATAGGGCGACGCATGCTGTACCTCGTCGGTCAAAGTGGGCGCAGATGTTACCCAACACAATCATGGCTTGCAAGCCGTATCAGGCAGAAACTTCGGTTACCAGTTTTGCCAGCTCTTCGGCATAGCCGCGAACCTGGTTTTCGTCCTCGCCTTCGACCATTACGCGCACCAGAGGCTCTGTGCCGGACTTGCGCAGAAGCACGCGACCGCGCCCCGCCATCGCCTGGGTTACACGGGCGCTGGCTTCCTTGACAGCCGGATGCTCCAGTGGGCTTTCACCGCCGCCGAAGCGGACGTTGATCAGCACCTGAGGGCACTTGCGCAAAGCCTGTCGGGTTTGGGCGAGACCTTCATTGCGGGATTTCAGAGCCATCAACACCTGCAAGGCCGCGATGATCGCGTCGCCCGTGGTGGTGTGATTGAAGCAGACCACATGCCCGGAATTCTCTCCGCCGACAAGCCAGTTGCGCTCTTGCAGCTCAGCGATGACATAGCGGTCACCGACATTGGCACGAACGAACGGGATCGACAGATCTGCCAGGGCCAGTTCGAGGCCGAGGTTGCTCATCAGCGTACCGACCACTCCACCCTGCAACTTGCCGCGCTCATGCAGATCGCGGGCAATGATAAACAGCAGATCATCGCCGTCGACGATGGTACCGGTGTGATCAACCATCAACACGCGATCGCCATCACCATCGAAAGCGATGCCGAGGTCGGCGTGTTCGGCCAGCACCGCAGCCTGCAACGGCCCCATGTGCGTGGAACCACAGTTATCGTTGATGTTCAGCCCGTTCGGCTGGGCAGACAGCACGACGACTTCGGCACCCAGCTCACGGAAGACGCTCGGCGCCACCTTATAGGTGGCACCGTGCGCACAGTCGATAACTATTTTCAGGCCGGAGAAATTGGTTCCGGAAGGCACGCTGCTTTTGCAGAACTCGATGTAGCGACCGGATGCATCATTGATTCGCGAAACTTTGCCGATCTTGCTCGATTCGACGACGGTCATCGGCGTATCCAGCAACTCTTCGATCATCAACTCCAATTCATCCGGCAGCTTGGTGCCTTTGCCGGAGAAGAACTTGATGCCGTTGTCGTCATGCGGATTGTGCGATGCACTGATCACGATCCCGGCTTCAGCCTGGAAGGTACGCGACAGATAGGCAATGGCTGGCGTCGGCATCGGGCCGAGCAGCATCACATCGGCGCCCGCCGAGGTCAGCCCGGCCTCGAGTGCGGACTCGAACATATAGCCGGAGATCCGCGTGTCCTTGCCGACCAGCACCTTGCACGCACCCATCTTGCGGAACGCCATGCCAGCCGCCCAGCCGAGCTTGAGCATGAAATCAGGCGTGATCGGGTATTCACCAACGCGACCGCGAATGCCGTCGGTACCAAAATATTTCTTGCTCATAAGTGCTCCATCATTCTTATTCGGCTGATTCTACGGCCGCGATCATTCGCACCACATCGACAGTTTCCGCCACGTCGTGGACGCGCAATATTCGCGCGCCCTTGACCGACGCCAGCGCCGCCAGCGCCAGACCGCCATGCAGACGCTTACCCACGGGACGGTTCAAAGCGTGGCCAATCATACTCTTGCGCGAAACACCCACCAGCAGTGGCCGACCCAGCGCGTGCAGGGCCTCCATGTGCTTGAACAAGCTTAGATTGTGCTGCAAGGTTTTGGCGAAGCCGAAGCCGGGATCGAGAATGATCCGCTCGGCGGGAATGCCCGCGAGTGCGCATTGATCCATACGCTCAGCGAGAAATTCGCCCACCTCGCGGGTGACATCCTGATAGCGCGGATTGTCCTGCATATCGCCCGGCTCGCCGAGCATGTGCATCAGACACACCGGCAATCCGGTCGCCGCCGCCGCGTCCAGCGCGCCATCGCGACGGAGCGAACGTACATCGTTGATCAACCCGGCACCCAGCCGTGCGGTTTCGCGCATGACCGCTGGCGTGGAAGTATCGACCGAGATGATGACATCCAGCTCGCGGTTGATCAGCTCGACTATCGGTGCGACGCGCTCAAGCTCCTCCAGAGGAGAAACCGCTCGAGCACCCGGCCGGGTCGATTCGCCGCCGACATCGATCAGCGTCGCACCAGCCAGCACCATGGCTTCGGCGTGGCGCAGAGCTGCGTCCAGCTGGCTGTAACGACCACCGTCGGAAAAGGAATCGGGAGTGACATTGAGAATGCCCATGACATGCGTATGGGCCAAATCAAGAACCCGGTTGCCGCAAGGCAACCGGGTCAGGGACTGAACAGAAGTCATTTCAAACCTTAAACGTCAGCAGCCGGACCGCCAATCGGTTTTTCCGGACGCTCGTCCTGCACGACAGGCGGCGGAGGCGTACCGGTGCCACCGGACCAGTCACGCGGCTCGCGAGGTGTGCGACCGGCCATGATGTCGTCGATCTGCTCGGCATCGATGGTTTCGTACTTCATCAGCGCATCAGCCATGGCATCCAGCTTGTCACGGTTATCCGTGAGGATCTGCTTGGCGGTGCCGTAGCACTGATCGATGATGCTGCGCACTTCAGAGTCGATCAGCTTGGCTGTCTCACCCGAGAAGCTGGCCGCCTGACCGCCGCCGCCGCGACCGAGGAACACTTCACCCTCTTCTTCGGCGTACATCAGCGGACCGAGTTTTTCCGACAAGCCCCACTTGGTCACCATGTTCCGGGCAATCTGACTTGCACGCATGATGTCGTTGGAGGCACCGGTGGTCACACCATCGAAGCCCAGCGTCATTTCTTCAGCGATACGGCCGCCGTACAACGAGCAGATCTGACTGATCAACGCACGTTTGGACAGGCTGTAGCGATCTTCTTCCGGCAGGAACATGGTCACACCCAGCGCACGACCGCGCGGGATGATCGATACCTTGTAGACCGGATCATGCTCAGGTACGACGCGACCCACAATGGCGTGGCCAGCTTCGTGATAAGCAGTGTTCTGTTTTTCTTTCTCGGACATGACCATGGATTTGCGCTCGGCACCCATCATGATCTTGTCTTTGGCCAGTTCGAACTCTTTCATCTCAACGATACGCTTGCCGCTACGGGCAGCGAACAGCGACGCCTCGTTGACCAGGTTAGCGAGGTCAGCACCGGAGAAGCCCGGAGTACCACGTGCGATTACCGCCGGAGCAACGTCGTCGCCCATTGGCACTTTGCGCATGTGCACTTTCAGAATCTGCTCGCGACCACGAATGTCCGGCAAGCCAACCACCACCTGACGGTCGAAACGGCCCGGACGCAGCAGCGCAGGGTCGAGTACGTCGGGACGGTTGGTTGCGGCAATCACGATGATGCCGTCGTTCATTTCGAAGCCGTCCATCTCTACCAGCAACTGGTTGAGAGTCTGCTCACGCTCATCGTGACCACCACCCATACCGGCGCCACGATGGCGACCCACGGCATCGATTTCGTCGATGAAGATGATGCACGGTGCGTGCTTCTTGGCCTGCTCGAACATGTCGCGGACACGGCTGGCGCCGACACCGACGAACATTTCGACAAAGTCGGAACCGGAAATGGTGAAGAACGGCACTTTCGCTTCGCCGGCAATCGCCTTGGCCAGCAAGGTTTTACCGGTACCCGGTGGGCCTACCATCAGCACACCGCGCGGGATACGGCCGCCCAGACGCTGGAATTTACCCGGATCACGCAAGAACTCGACCAGTTCGCCGACTTCTTCCTTGGCTTCGTCGCAACCGGCAACGTCAGCCAACGTGGTTTTGACCTGATCCTCGGAGAGCAGGCGCGCCTTGCTCTTGCCGAAGCTCATCGGCCCGCCCTTGCCACCGGCACCGCCCTGCATCTGGCGCATGAAGAACATGAACACCGCGATGATCACCAGGATCGGGAAGCTGGCCACCAGAAGCTGGGTCCAGATGCTTTGCTGTTCAGGCTGCTTGCCTTCAACCACAACGTGATTGTCGACCAGATCGCCGATCAGGCCATTGTCCTGGATTGCCGGACGAATGGTCCTGAAGCTGTCGCCATCGGTGCGCTTGCCGGTAATCACATAGCCATCGACGGCTACGCGCTCGACCTTGCCATCCTTGACCTGCTGGATGAAGTCGGAATAGTTGAGGGTCTGCGGCTCGTTAGGGCTGGAGAAGTTGTTCATCACCGTCACCAGGACAGCCGCGATGATCAACCACAGGATCAGATTCTTTGCCATATCGTTCAATTAACTACCCTCTGAAGCAAGCTCCGCTACTGGCGCGCGCTTCGCATGATATTCACCGGCCTAACTTACTACATTACCTACAACTCTGGCAGGCGCCGTCTGTAACCCTTTGTGAAACACTTTCTACACAATATTCGCTTATGCCCGCAGAGCGAAATATGAAAAACCTATCGCCCTGCCGAAAAACCTCGTTTTACGCATCACCGCCGCGATAACCCCAGGCCAGCATGTACTGCTCACGGGAGCTGCCACGGGAAGAGTCTGGCTTGATCATCTGGATCTTGTCGAATTTCTTGCGAGCATCCTTCAGATAAACATCGAACCCTTCGCCCTGGAAAATCTTGATGACGAAATTGCCACCGGGCTTGAGTATCCGCTCCGCCAGATCCAGCGCCAGCTCACAAAGGAACATGGCCTTGGGCATATCCACTTCGGGTGTACCACTCATATTGGGGGCCATATCGGAAATCACAAGGTCCACCTGCGAATTACCGACGGCCTCGAGGATTTCGGCAAGCACCGAGTCTTCAGTGAAGTCACCTTGAATGAAGGTCACGTCCGGAATGCCATCCATCTCAAGGATGTCAGAAGCGATCAGACGCCCCTGACCACCGATCAGCCGACTGGTGACCTGCGACCAGCCGCCCGGGGCCGCACCGAGGTCGACCACGCTCATGCCCGGACGGATCAATTTGTATTTTTCCTGGATCTCCAGAAGCTTGTAACTTGCACGCGAACGGTAGCCATCCTTCTGCGCCTGCTTCACATAAGGATCGTTGACATGTCTTTTCAGCCAACCAAGGCTTGTCTTGGAACGCGCCATTGGGCACCTCGATGATTAGGGTCGTGATTAGTTGGGCGGATCCACGAACCCTCGGGTAAAATGGCCGCCATTTTACAGAATCCAGACGAAAGGGTCAGATTATGCCGCTCACTCCAGAGCAGAAGAAACAGTACAAATCCATCGGCCACCACCTCAAACCAGTGTTGACGGTGGCGGACAACGGTTTGACTGAAGGTGTTTTAGCCGAACTTGAACGCGCCCTGGCGGATCACGAGCTGATCAAGATCAAGCTCAACATCCTCGATCGCGAGTCGCGCTTGGCGCACATCGCCGAACTGTGCAAGGTCGGCAAAGCAGACCTGGTTCAGGTCATCGGCAAGATGGCTCTGGTCTATCGCAAGAACTTCAGCGCCAACAAGCAGCTGTCGAACGTTCATCGCTTCAAGTGATGCGCAGGGTCAAGGGTGTGCTTCGCGCACCCTGCCACCCCATCCCGGCACTGGCTGCATGACCAGCACCAGCCCGGAAAACCCCAGCACCAGATAACTGAATACCTGCCAGCGCTGCGCATCCGGCCAGCCGACACACACAGCGACATACATCGCCCACGCGTACAACGCCATCAACAGCACCTGCCCGCGAAAATCCCGCCATAGACTGCCAAGGCCTTCGGCCTGTACCAGCACTAAAGCCTGAAAGATCACGCACACAGCGGCGAATCCCACCACCAGCACTTCGAATGCACTGGCTACTTCGTCGATCAACAGCGGCGCCAGGCCGATCTGGCCTAACGCCGGCTGCAAACCAAGGTGAATCAACCATAGACCACCGACCCAAAGCATCTGGGTCAGTTGCCAAAGCATGGCGCCCGCATGCAGCGGGCGCCTTCTTTCAGATGTGACGAACTTCGACAATCTCGTACTCGATCACGCCGCCTGGCGTTTTGACGGCAACTACATCGCCCTCTTCCTTGCCAATCAAGGCGCGGGCCAGCGGCGAACCGACGGAAATCTTGCCGAGTTTGAAGTCAGCCTCATCCTCACCCACGATGTGGTAAGTGACGCTTTCATCAGTCTCGACGTTGGCGATTTCCACGGTGGTACCGAAAATCACTTTGCCGGTATGCGGAATGGTCGTGACATCGATGATGACCTGATTCTGGATCCGGCCTTCGATGTCACGAATCCGCGCCTCGACCATGCCCTGCTGTTCGCGAGCGGCATGGTATTCAGCGTTTTCCTTCAAGTCACCCAACTCGCGGGCCGTACCGATGTCCTGGCTGAGCTTCGGACGAACGACCTTGGTCAGGTGAGCATGTTCTTCTTCCAGGGCTTTGGCGCCCTGAACAGTCATTGGGTACTTGGTTATGCTCATGCCTTCAATCCTGCGTGTAGATCCTGCAAGCGGCGCACGGTTTTTTCCGGACCGAACTTCAGCGCTTCGCAGATCGCTTCGCCCGCAGCGATGGTAGTGGTGCAGTAGATCTTGTGCTGCAGGGCGTTGCGACGAATGGAGTACGAATCGGCGATCGACTGACGACCTTCGGTGGTGTTGATGATCAGCGTGACTTCGTCATTCTTGATCATGTCGACCACGTGCGGACGCCCCTCGGTCACCTTGTTCACGCGGCGCACTTTCAGGCCTGCCGCTTCGATCAGCTTGGCAGTGCCGGCAGTGGCGACCACTTCGAAGCCCAAGTTGATCAGATCACGGGCCACGCCTGCAACCAGCGGCTTGTCATCATCGCGCACGCTGATGAACGCGGTACCGCCGGTCGGCAGCACTTCGCTGGCGCCCATCTGCGCCTTGGCGAATGCTTCGCCGAAGGTGTCGCCGACGCCCATTACTTCACCGGTCGACTTCATCTCTGGGCCGAGGATCGGGTCAACGCCAGGAAACTTGGCGAACGGGAACACCGCCTCTTTCACGCTGTAGAAGTTCGGGATGATTTCCTTGGTGAAGCCGATTTCCTTCAGGGTCTTACCGGCCATCACGCGGGCGGCGATCATCGCCAGGGAAACACCGATGCACTTGGAAACGAACGGTACGGTACGCGAGGCGCGCGGGTTGACTTCGATGACGTAGATGTCTTCGCCCTGCAAAGCCAATTGCACGTTCATCAGGCCGACAACGCCCAGTTCAAGGGCCATTTTCTTGACCTGTTCGCGCATCTCGTCCTGGATGTGCGCCGGCAGCGAGTAAGGCGGCAGCGAGCATGCGGAGTCACCGGAGTGAACGCCCGCCTGTTCGATGTGCTGCATGATCGCGCCGATCACCACGTCCTTGCCGTCGCAAACCGCGTCCACGTCCATTTCGATGGCGCAGTTGAGGAAGTGGTCGAGCAGCACCGGGCTGTCGTTGGACACTTGCACCGCGTCACGCAGGTAACGCTTGAGCTCGTCTTCCTTGTAGACGATTTCCATCGCACGGCCGCCTAGGACATAGGACGGGCGCACCACCAACGGATAACCGATTTTCGCGGCAGCACGAACGGCTTCGTCTTCGCTGCGCACGGTGGCGTTTGGCGGCTGACGCAGGTTCAGGCGCTCGACCATTTGCTGGAAGCGCTCGCGGTCTTCGGCACGGTCGATGGCGTCAGGGCTGGTGCCGATGATCGGCACACCAGCGGCTTCCAGCGCGCGAGCCAGTTTCAGCGGAGTCTGGCCGCCATACTGGACGATCACGCCCTTCGGCTTCTCGACGCGGCAGATTTCCAGCACGTCTTCCAGAGTTACCGGCTCGAAGTACAGACGGTCGGAAGTGTCGTAGTCGGTGGACACGGTTTCCGGGTTGCAGTTGACCATGATGGTTTCGTAGCCGTCTTCGCGCAGAGCGAGAGCAGCGTGAACGCAGCAGTAGTCGAACTCGATGCCCTGGCCGATACGGTTCGGACCGCCACCCAGGATCATGATCTTGTCGCGACCCGACGGCGCGGCTTCGCACTCTTCCTCGTAAGTCGAGTAGAGGTAAGCGGTGTCGGTGGCGAACTCGGCGGCGCAGGTGTCAACGCGCTTGTAGACCGGGAATACTTCGAGCTTCTGACGATGGGTGCGCAGGTTCTTCTCGGTGACGCCCAGCAGCTTGGCCAGACGCTGATCGGAGAAGCCTTTGCGCTTGAGCTTGAACATCAGGTCGCGGTCGATCGAGGACAGACCGAGGGTCTTGACCTTCTCTTCGTCCTTGATCAGGTCTTCGATCTGCACCAGGAACCACGGGTCGATCATGTTCATGCCGAAGATGTCTTCGACCGACAGACCGGCGCGGAAGGCGTCCGCCACGTACCAGATACGCTCGGCGCCCGGCACGGTCAGTTCGCGCTTGAGCACGCTCATGCTTTCCGGGTTGCTCAGATCGAGCTTCTCGTCCAGACCGCAAACGCCGACTTCCAGACCACGCAGGGCTTTCTGCAGGGATTCCTGGAAGGTGCGGCCGATGGCCATGACTTCACCGACCGACTTCATTTGCGTGGTCAGGCGCGCGTCAGCCTTGGCGAATTTCTCGAAGGCGAAGCGTGGCAGCTTGGTGACGACGTAGTCGATCGACGGTTCGAAGGACGCCGGGGTCTTGCCGCCGGTGATGTCGTTCGACAGCTCGTCGAGGGTGTAACCCACAGCCAGTTTGGCCGCGACCTTGGCGATCGGGAAACCGGTGGCTTTCGAAGCCAGTGCCGAGGAACGCGATACCCGCGGGTTCATTTCGATCACGACCATACGGCCAGTGTTCGGGCAGATACCGAACTGCACGTTGGAACCGCCTGTCTCGACGCCGATCTCGCGCAGGACCGCCAGCGAGGCGTTACGCAGGATCTGGTATTCCTTGTCGGTCAGGGTTTGCGCAGGAGCCACGGTGATCGAGTCGCCGGTGTGCACGCCCATCGGGTCGAAGTTTTCGATCGAGCAGACGATGATGCAGTTGTCCTTTTTGTCGCGGACAACTTCCATTTCATATTCTTTCCAGCCGATCAGCGATTCGTCGATCAGCAGCTCTTTGGTCGGCGACAGGTCCAGACCACGGGCGCAGATTTCTTCGAACTCTTCACGGTTGTAGGCGATACCGCCACCGGTGCCGCCCATGGTGAAGGACGGACGGATGATGCACGGGAAACCGAGAGTTTCGAGAACCGCATTGGCCTCTTCCATGCTGTGGGCGATCCCGGAACGCGGGCACGCCAGGCCGATGGATTTCATCGCCTTGTCGAAACGCGAACGGTCTTCAGCCTTGTCGATGGTGTCGGCGTTGGCACCGATCATCTCTACGCCGAACTTCTCCAGAACGCCTTCGCGCTCCAGGTCCAGGGCGCAGTTCAGTGCAGTCTGGCCGCCCATGGTTGGCAGTACGGCGTCCGGACGCTCCTTCTCGATGATCTTGGCAACGGTCTGCCACTTGATCGGTTCGATGTAGGTAGCGTCGGCCATGTCCGGGTCGGTCATGATGGTGGCCGGGTTGGAGTTCACCAGGATGACGCGGTAACCCTCTTCGCGCAGGGCTTTGCAGGCCTGGGCGCCGGAGTAGTCGAATTCGCAGGCCTGGCCGATAACGATCGGGCCAGCGCCGAGAATCAGGATGCTTTTAATGTCTGTACGTTTTGGCATGGTTTGTCACTCAAATCCGCAGGTCAGTCGGCAAGCCGTCTTGATCGATTTCTGAAGTCCCGAAGGGGCCGCCGGGTGCCGGGGCCGCCCTCAAGGCTTCTCTCTACAGTCTCAAGGCGAACGCTTAGCGTCGCTTGGCCATCTCGTTGATGAAGCGGTCGAACAGTGGCGCGACATCGTTCGGGCCCGGGCTCGCTTCAGGGTGACCCTGGAAGCTGAACGCGCTCTTGTCGGTGCGCTCGATGCCTTGCAGGGTGCCGTCGAACAGCGACTTGTGGATCGCGCGCACGTTGGCTGGCAGGGTGGCTTCGTCTACCGCAAAACCGTGGTTCTGGCTGGTGATCATTACCACGCCGGTGTCCAGGTCCTGCACCGGGTGGTTGGCACCGTGGTGGCCGTGGCCCATTTTCAGGGTCTTGGCGCCGGAGGCCAGAGCCAGCAGCTGGTGGCCGAGGCAGATGCCGAACACCGGCGTCTCGGTTTCCAGCACTTCCTTGATCGCCTGGATCGCGTAGTCGCATGGCTCCGGGTCACCAGGGCCGTTGGACAGGAACACGCCGTCCGGCTTGAGCGCCAGCACATCGGCGGCTGGAGTCTGAGCCGGCACCACGGTGACGCGGCAGCCGCGCTCGACCAGCATGCGCAGGATGTTGACCTTGACGCCGTAGTCGTAGGCGACCACGTGGTATGGCAGTTCGGAGGCTTCGATGGTCGCGTGGCTGTCGGTTTTCAGATCCCAGACAGTCGAGCGCCATTCGTATTGAGTCTTGGTGCTGACGACTTTCGCCAGGTCCATGCCCTTCAGGCCCGGGAAGCCTTGCGCAGCGGCGATGGCCGCTTCTTCGGAGATGTTGTCGCCGGCCATGATGCAGCCGTTCTGTGCGCCTTTTTCACGCAGGATGCGGGTCAGGCGACGGGTGTCGATACCCGCGATTGCCACTACATTGTTGGCTTTCAGGTAATCGGACAGGGACATCGTGTTACGCCAGTTGCTCGCTACCAGCGGCAGGTCACGGATGACCAGGCCAGCGGACCATACGCGGTCGGACTCGGCGTCTTCCGGCGTGGTGCCGGTGTTGCCGATGTGCGGGTAAGTCAGGGTAACGATCTGTTGGGCGTAGGAAGGATCGGTAAGGATTTCCTGATAGCCGGTCATTGCGGTGTTGAACACCACCTCACCAACGGTCTGACCGTCGGCTCCAATGGCTTCGCCGCGAAAAATGCTGCCATCAGCAAGGGCGAGTATGGCTGGCTTAGTCAAGAAGACCTCCCGTAAATAACGCATGAAAGGGCAATCGCAGGTTGTAAAAAAGCGGAGTGACGTATGGACACGTCACCCCGCTTCTTCACTGAAATTATTCTGCGCGCTTTTAGTGGACACACTAAAGCTGTAGCTTACAGAAAAGGCCGTTTTTGGTCCACCGCTAAAGAGCCTTAAAGGCCGGAGAATGCGACAGGTCGTCGCCAAGCGGTAAAAACCGGCGCAAAACGGGACGTCTGCGCCGGATTCAGCAACGACTCAACGCAGGTCGAGCACGTCTTGCATGTCGTACAGGCCCGGTTCGCGACCATCCAGCCACAGCGCCGCACGCACCGCGCCCTTGGCGAAGGTCATGCGGCTCGAAGCCTTGTGGGTGATCTCGACGCGCTCGCCATCGGCAGCGAACAGAACGGTGTGGTCACCGACGATGTCGCCGGCACGCACGGTGGCGAAACCAATGGTTTCACGCTCACGCGCCCCGGTCTGACCTTCGCGACCGTATACCGCGACCTTCTTAAGGTCTCGCCCCAGCGCATCGGCAATCACTTCACCCATGCGCACGGCGGTACCCGACGGGGCATCGACCTTGTGCCGATGATGGGCTTCCATGATCTCGATATCGACATCGTCGCCCAGCACGCGCGCAGCGGTGTCGAGCAACTTCAGGCAGAGGTTGACGCCGACACTGAAGTTGGCAGCGAAAACAATCGGAATGTCCTTGCCCGCCTCGGCCAGCAACTGCTTCTCTTCAACACTGAAACCGGTGGTACCGATGATCATCGCCTTGCCATGTTTGCGGCAGAACGCGAGGTTCTTCAGGGTCACGGTCGGGTGAGTGAAGTCGATCAACACATCGAACTCTTCAACCACACGATCCAGATCACCGGACAGCGGCACGCCAATACGGCCCAGCGCTGCCAGCTCACCGGCATCCGCGCCGACCAGCGTGCTGTCGGGACGATCGACCGCCGCGGTCAGACCGGCGCCCGGCGTCTGCTGCACCGCTTCGATCAGGGTCTTGCCCATGCGCCCGGCGGCGCCCATCACTGCAATACGTCGCATGCCGACTCCTTACAAATCGCCGAAGAAACGCTTCACACCGTCGAACCAACCGGTGGTTTTCGGCGAATGGCTGTTGTCGTCAGCCAGGGAGCTGCGGAATTCTTCCAGCAGTTCACGCTGACGACGGTTGAGGTTGACCGGCGTTTCCACAGCCACACGACACATCAGGTCACCGGCACCGCCGCCACGCACTGGCGCCACGCCTTTGCCGCGTACGCGGAACTGCTTGCCGGTCTGCGTGCCTTCGGGGATTTTCAGTTTGACGCGACCGTCGAGGGTCGGAATCTCCAGCTCGCCGCCCAACGCTGCGTCGACGAAGCTGATCGGCACTTCGCAGAACAGATGCTTGCCGTCACGCTGGAAGATGTCGTGCTCGCGCACATTGATCACAACATACAGGTCGCCAGTCGGCCCCCCCTGGGTACCCGCCTCGCCTTCGCCGGACAGACGAATGCGGTCGCCGGTATCAACACCGGCCGGCACTTTCACCGACAGGGTTTTGTACTCTTCTACGCGACCGTCGCCGTGACAGGAGTCGCACGGATCGGAAATGATCTTGCCTTGGCCATGGCAGCGCGGGCAGGTCTGCTGCACCGAGAAGAAGCCCTGCTGCATGCGCACCTGGCCGATACCGCCACAGGTCGGGCATGTCGTCGGCGAGGAGCCTTTCTTGGCGCCGGAACCATCGCACGGCTTGCAGTTGACCAGTGTCGGAACGCGGATATTCACCGACGTCCCGCGCACCGCTTCTTCCAGATTCAGCTCCAGGGTGTAGCGCAGATCGCTGCCACGCTGGGCGCCGCCACGGGAACCGCCGCGACCGCCGCCGAAAAAGTCACTGAAGACATCGCCAAAGATGTCCGAGAAGTTCTGGCCACCGAAACCGGCACCGCCGCCGCCCATGCTCGGATCGACGCCGGCATGCCCGTACTGGTCGTATGCCGCGCGCTTGCTGGCGTCGGACAACACTTCATAGGCCTCGTTGGCCTCTTTGAATGCTTCTTCCGAAGCTTTGTCGCCGGGATTACGGTCGGGGTGGTGCTTCATGGCCAGACGGCGATAGGCCTTTTTCAGGTCCGCTTCGCTCGTGCCCCGCTCGACACCCAATACTTCGTAATAGTCACGCTTTGCCATAAGTTCTTTGCACTCTTAAGGACGTTCGGCAAACCCCTCCTGAGCCTCGCCAAACTCGTTGAGCCCCCATTAAGGCCCGGACCCAACTCACGTCAATTCAACGATCCTGGTCTTGATTGATGCGGTATCTGCGGCGCGAAAAGCAGGAGCATTCCCGGCCATACCGCCAGCATCCGAACGCTGTCGCATGCTGTAAAAATTCGCGTATTCCAGATACGCCAACGCGGGAGGCAAGCTCCCGCGCGGCGACATCCTACCAGTCACCGCCGCAAGGCAGTCAACCGGGCGACCAACAACTTACTTGTGGTCTTTTACTTCTTCGAACTCGGCGTCGACAACGTCGTCAGCCTTCTCAGCCGATTCGCCTTGCGGGGCTGCGCCATCAGCTGGCTGAGCCTGTTCGGCGTACATCTTCTGAGCAACCGGAGCGGAGACTTTCGACAGCTCTTCAACCTTGGCTTCGATGGCAGCCTTGTCGTCGCCTTTGACGGCGGCTTCCAGAGCAACCACAGCAGCTTCGATTGCAGTCTTCTCTTCGGCGGTGACCTTGTCGCCCGCGTCAGCGATCATCTTGCGAGTCGAGTGCACCAGTGCATCACCCTGGTTACGGGCAGCGGCCAGCTCTTCGAACTTGCGGTCTTCCTCGGCATTCGCCTCGGCGTCACGCACCATGCGCTCGATTTCTTCGTCGGACAGACCGGAGTTGGCCTTGATCACGATCGACTGGGTCTTGCCGGTAGCCTTGTCTTTCGCGCCGACGTGCAGGATGCCGTTGGCGTCGATGTCGAAGGTCACTTCGATCTGCGGCACGCCACGTGGAGCTGGTGGAATGTCGGCCAGGTCGAACTTGCCCAACGATTTGTTCTGTGCGGCTTGCTTGCGCTCGCCCTGCAGAACGTGAATGGTCACAGCGCCCTGGTTGTCGTCGGCAGTCGAGAACACTTGCGATTTCTTGGTAGGAATCGTGGTGTTTTTCTCGATCAGCGCGGTCATCACGCCACCCATGGTTTCGATACCCAGGGTCAGCGGGCTGACGTCGAGCAGCAGCACGTCTTTAACGTCACCGGCCAGAACAGCGCCCTGAATCGCAGCACCCATGGCAACCGCTTCGTCCGGGTTGACGTCTTTACGCGCTTCTTTACCGAAGAAATCGGTAACCAGCTTCTGCACCAGCGGCATACGAGTCTGACCACCGACCAGAATCACGTCGTTGATCGCACTGACGTCGATACCGGCGTCTTTCATGGCAATGCGGCAAGGTTCGATGGTGCGCTGAACCAGGTCTTCAACCAGTGCTTCGAGCTTGGCACGCGAGATTTTCACGTTCAGGTGCTTAGGACCGGTCGCGTCTGCTGTGATGTACGGCAGGTTGACGTCGGTCGACTGAGCGGACGACAGCTCGATCTTGGCTTTCTCAGCGGCTTCTTTCAGGCGCTGCATGGCCAGCGGGTCACCTTTGAGGTTCATGCCGCTTTCTTTCTTGAATTCGTCAACGAGGTAATCGATCAGACGAATGTCGAAGTCTTCACCGCCGAGGAAGGTGTCACCGTTGGTGGCCAACACTTCGAACTGGTGCTCACCGTCAACTTCAGCGATTTCGATTACGGAAACGTCGAAAGTACCGCCACCCAGGTCATAAACGATCACGGTGTGATCGCCCTTGGCCTTGTCCATACCGTAAGCCAGCGCGGCTGCGGTTGGTTCGTTGATGATACGTTTTACATCCAGACCAGCGATGCGGCCGGCGTCTTTGGTGGCCTGACGCTGGCTGTCGTTGAAGTAGGCCGGGACGGTGATCACCGCTTCGGTCACTGCCTCGCCGAGGTAGTCTTCGGCGGTCTTCTTCATCTTCTTCAGAATTTCAGCCGAGATTTGTGGCGGAGCCATTTTCTGGCCGTTCACTTCAACCCAGGCGTCATTGTTGTCAGCCTTGACGATCTTGTAAGGGACCATCTGGATGTCTTTCTGCACAACTTCTTCGTCGAAACGACGACCGATCAGACGCTTTACTGCGTACAGGGTGTTGTGCGGGTTGGTGACAGCCTGACGCTTGGCCGACTGACCTACCAGAATTTCGCCATCGTTGGCGTAAGCGATGATCGACGGCGTGGTACGCGCGCCTTCAGCGTTTTCAATAACTTTGGCTTTGCCGTTTTCCAGCACGGAGACGCAGGAGTTGGTAGTCCCCAGGTCGATACCGATAATTTTGCCCATGTTCACTCTCCCGAAACTTTGGATTTTGTTGCCGCAGCAATGGTGGCTGACTGCGGTAGCACTTAAACGCTTGACTTCTAAATGGGGGCCTTGCGGCTAATTTCAAGCCTGCTCGTCAATCGAAGGCGAAACCGGTGCCGGCGCCTTGCTGACCACGACCATCGCCGGGCGCAGCAGACGACCATTGAGCTGGTAGCCCTTCTGGAAAACCTTCAGCACGCTGTTCGGCTCGACATCGGCGCTTTCCTGCATGGCCATCGCCTGATGGTGAACGGCGTTGAACGGTTCGCCATGCGGATCGATCGCTTCAAGCTGGTAGCGCTTGAGGGTGTCGTGGAACATTTTCAGGGTCAGCTCGATGCCTTCGCGCATCGGACGGATGCTTTCGTCGTCCGGGCTCGACAGCTCGAGGCCGCGCTCCAGGCTGTCGACGATCGGCAGCAGGTCGCTGGCGAATTTCTCCAGGGCAAACTTGTGCGCCTTCTCGACGTCCTGCTCGGCACGGCGGCGAACGTTCTGCAGATCGGCAGCAACACGCAGAGACTGATCCTGCGCGGCGGCCAATTGCTCTTCGAGCACTTGCACACGGGTCGCCAGGTCGTCACCCGAACCTTCGGGCGCCTGATTGGCATCTGGGTTTTGCGTATCTACTGTCTGTTCGTCAGCCATAGAATTCTCCTTTCAATTTCGTCCGCGAGCCTGACTCGCGCTTCTGCCCCGATATATGGGGCCGCAAAATCAGGCTTCAAGGGCTGCAATCGATGTCCCTACAAAAAAGTGCTGAATAGTCATTCTCGAATGCGCTAAGAAAACTTTTCGATCAAGCAAATCGAGCTAAGCGAGGGCATTGTCAGGCCGGAACAAAACACTGTATAAATAACCAGACCTCAAGCCTGGGAGCGGCCCTTATGCTGGTGCACCTGTCCGTACACAACTACGCCATCGTCGAACATCTCGATCTCGAACTCGATCGCGGGATGAGCGTGATCACAGGGGAAACCGGCGCTGGCAAATCGATCATGCTCGATGCCCTGGGCCTTACCCTGGGCGATCGCGCCGACAGCGGCGTGGTCCGCCCGGGCGCCGATAAAGCCGACATTCTCGCCACGTTCGACCTGGCTGATATCCCTGAAGCCAGCGCCTGGCTGACCGAGCGCGACCTGGAAAACGACGGGCCGTGCATTCTTCGTCGGGTCATCACCTCGGAAGGTCGTTCGCGCGGCTATATCAACGGCACGCCCTGCCCGCTTGGCGACCTCAAAGCCCTTGGCGAGCTGCTGATCGATATCCACAGCCAGCATGAACATCAATCACTGCTGAAAACCGACACCCATCGCCGCCTGCTCGACGAGTACGCTGGCGCGACCGATCTGGCGCGTCAGGTACAACTTGCCGCCCAGCGCTGGCGCCAGACCCGCCAGGAACTCGAGCGCCTCTCCAACTCTGGTGATGAACAACGCGCACGTCATCAACTGCTCAGCTACCAGCTCGAAGAACTGGAAAACCTCGGGCTCGGCGAAAACGAACTCGAACAGCTGGAGCAGGAACACAAGAACCTGACCAACGCCGAAACCTTGCTGGGCATTTGCCGGCAAGTGGTCGAGCAGTGCAGCGAAAGCGATTCCGGCAATGTGCTGAATGCGCTGACCGCCAGCCTCAATCGCCTGTCCAGCGTGAATAATTCAGTGGGTGCGCTGGGTGAAGCCAGCAGCCTGCTGACCAGCGCGCAGATTCAGGTAGAAGAAGCGGTCGGCGAGCTCAACCGCTTTCTCGACAACTTCGATGCCGACCCGGCTCGCCTGCAATATCTGGAGGAGCGCCTGGACGCGATCTACACCCTGGCGCGCAAACACCGGATTCAACCGACCGAAGTCGGCGAAATGCAGCAGAAGCTGCTGGATGAAATCGAAACCCTGAACGCCAACGATGAATCCATCGAGCGCCTGGGCGAAGAGCTGGCGTCCTACGCCCGTCACTATCAAGAGAAGGCCCGCGAGCTGAGCGACCTTCGTCATCAGGCAGCCGGCAGTCTCGCCAGTGCGGTGGAGCAGGAAATCCAGCGCCTGGGCATGCCCGGCGGCCGCTTCACCATTGAACTGAAAGCCAACAGCAGCGACGAGTTGCTGCCGAACGGACTGGAGCAGGTCGAACTGCTGGTCAGCGCCAACCCCGGCCAACCGCTCAAGGCGCTGGCAAAAGTCGCGTCCGGCGGTGAGCTGTCGCGGATCAGTCTGGCGATTCAGGTGATCACCGCCCAGACCTCCCGTGTGCCAACGCTGGTATTCGACGAAGTGGACGTGGGTATCGGCGGCCCGACTGCCGAGATCGTCGGCCAGCTACTGCGGCGCCTCGGTGAGCGCGGCCAGGTCTTGACCGTGACCCACTTGCCGCAAGTGGCGGCGCAGGGTCATCAGCATCTGTTCGTGCACAAGGTTCGCGACGAGAAGGCGACTCACACCGCTGTCGCGAAGCTGACAAAGAACGAGCGCATCGAAGAAGTCGCGCGCATGCTCGGCGGCATCGATCTGACCAAGGAATCCCTGGCTCACGCGAAAAAAATGGTGGTGACCGCCAAAGCCTGACAAACGGTAGAAAGCACGAAGGCGACCCTTGGGTCGCCTTCGTTCGTTTCGCGAATGTGAAATTCGCGCGACATGCTTACTTTTTCTTGCGTACGTACAGTACGAGATTGTGATCAACCATCTCGAAGCCGTGCTTCTCGACGATCGATTTCTGAAGTTTTTCGATTTCTTCGTCGAAGAATTCGATGACTTCACCCGACTCCACGTTGACCATATGGTCGTGGTGGCCACCGTCAGCCAGTTCGAAGACCGCGTGGCCGCCGTCGAAGTTGTGGCGGACCACGAGGCCGGCCGCTTCGAACTGGGTCAGTACACGGTAAACCGTGGCCAGGCCGACGTCCTCACCAGCTTCCATCAACGCCTTGTAGACGTCCTCGGCACTCATGTGGCGCTGCTCGGTAGAGTCGAGCATTTGCAGGATCTTGACCCGTGGCAGGGTCACTTTGAGGCCGGCTTTGCGTAGTTCGCTATTTTCAACCATGGTCAGCTTTCTCGCGATGCTGCTTCGCAGCTTCTCTTAATGCGGGTATGATCGGCGTTTACGTTGTCCCAGCCAAGATAGTGGAAGTCGCCCACCGATGCAAAACACCAAGCTCTTGCTAACCAGTTTCACCTTTGTGGGACTGCTCGCACTCGCCGGTTGTTCATTCCCCGGGGTTTACAAAATCGACATCCAGCAGGGCAATGTCGTCACGCAGGACATGATAGACCAGTTACGCCCGGGAATGACCCGGCCGCAAGTACGGTTTATCATGGGCAACCCTCTGCTTGCCGACACGTTCCATGCCGATCGCTGGGATTATCTGTACAGCCTGCAACCGGGTGGCGGTGAACGCCAGCAGGAACGAATCAGCGTTATCTTCAATTCCAACGACCAGCTTGTCAGCCTGTCCGGTGACTTCATGCCGGGCGTGAGCCGTGACGAAGCCATTCTCGGCAAGGACAGCGGCACGAACGTGACCGCGCCTGCTGAAAACGCCGAGAAGCCAGAAGCTGAGAAACCAGCCAAGCCAGGCTCCTTGCTGGATCAGATCCAGAAGGACGTCGATGGTGTGGAAACCGTACCGGTTCCGACACCAGAGCCGCTGGACACCTCGCCGCAGTAATGCGCGAGGCAATAAAAAACCCGGACATTCCGGGTTTTTTATTGCCTGTCGTTTGGCTCAATCAGGAATTACGTGCCTTTGCCTCGGCAGCCTTGGCCGCGCGCAAGCGTCGAACTTCTTTAGGATCAGCCAGCAGCGGACGATAAATTTCGATGCGATCGCCGGCCTGAACAGCGCGCGCATCCGCGTCAGTCACGACTTTGCCAAAAATCCCCAGCGGACATTCCCCCAGATTCAGCTCAGGAAACTCAGCCGCGATGCCCGATTCGTGCACCGCCGCCCGAACGCTAACGCCTTCAGCGACGCTGATCGCACGCAGAACCTGCCGATCAACCGCCGCGTACACAACTTCTATGTCGATCACCGGCTCAACCGTGCATCTGCTTGGCGCGCTGGCAGAAAGCATCCACCAGCTGATTGGCCGCCTGATTGAACAGCGGGCCCAACGTAGCGCGCACCAGCGGCCCGGCATAATCGAACGACAGATCCAGACTGATCTTGCAGGCTTTTTCGTTCAGCGCCTTGAACACCCAGATGCCGTGCAACTGAGTGAACGGGCCTTCTTCAAGGTTCATCTCGATCGACTGCCCCGGCACCAGCGTATTGCGCGTGACGAAATGCTGGCTGAGGCCGCCCTTGGCCACGCCGACACTGGCGCGCATGTGTTCCGGGGAGCTTTCCAGTACTTCGGCCTCCGAGCACCACGGCAGAAACTCCGGGTATCGCGCGACGTCGTTGACCAGGTCGTAGAGAAATTGCGCCGGGTACGGCAGAAGCGCGGATCGTTGGATATGTGTCGTCATGTAAGCGTTACTTCCAGAGCTGAGCGGCAAAGACTACAAGAATGCCGATAGGCGCCACGTAGCGCATCAAGAACAGGGACAGGGCAAACAGAACCGGGTTACGGATGGACAATTCATCCCGCACCGCTTCACGCCCCATCACCCATCCCGCGAACAGCACGAAACACAAGCCACCGAGGGGCAACATGATCCGCGAGGTGAAGAAATCGATCACGCCGAAGAAGTCGAGACCGCTCTGCGCACCCCATTGGTAGAGGCTGAACACCCCGCCTTCGTTCACGAAAAACTTGGCTTCCTTCCAGATATTGAAGGAAAACACCGTGCCCAGACCGACAAACCAGCAGGTGAACGCCAGCCAGAAAGTCACCCAGGCGCGGCTGATTTTCGTGCGCTCAACGAGGTAAGCCACCATCGGTTCGAGCAGGGAAATCGCCGAACTCCACGCGGCCACCGCGACCAGCACAAAGAACACCACGCCCATCAACTGGCCGAGAAATACGTTACCAAAAGCAAATGGCAGGCTGACGAACATCAGGCCCGGGCCTTCGCTCGGGTTCAGGCCCGCGGCGAACACAATCGGAAACAACGCCAGACCGGCTACCAGCGATACGAAAGTATCCAGCAGCGCAACACCAACCACCGTGCCCGACAGCGAGGTGTTCTTTGGCATGTAGGCGCCGTAGATCATGATCGAGCCGACGCCAACGCTCAGCGAAAAGAACGCGTGGCCCATCGCTGGCAACAGGCCGTCGAGGACTTTTTCCGGGTGGAAGTCGAACATGAAATGCACGCCTTCCATGAAATGCCCGGTGGTCATGCTGTACCCCAGCAACACCAACACCATCACGAACAGCAGCGGCATCATGATCCGCAAGCTGCGCTCAAGCCCGGCGACCACACCTTTGGCGATCACATAGGCCGACAGCAGCATAAAAATCGTGTGCCAAAGTGTCAGGCGCCATGGATTGGAGATGACATTGCCGAAATAGGCGCCGACCTGATCGGCCGTCGCGCCCTGGAAATCGCCCCGGCCCATGTCGACAATGTAGTCCAGCGACCAGCCGCCGACCACACTATAGAAAGACAGGATCAGCAGAGCCGTGATCATCCCGGCAAACGCGCCCCACGACCATTTGGCCGAGTGCCCCGCCTCCAGCGCCAGCACCTTCAAGGCGTTCGCCGGACTCTGTCGGGCGCGCCGGCCGATCAGGGTTTCCGCGAGCATGACCGGGACACCGATGAGCGCGATGCACGCCAGGAACATCAGCACGAAGGCGCCGCCACCGTAGACCCCGACCATGTAGGGGAACTTCCAGATACTACCCAGTCCCACGGCCGAACCGGTCGCGGCGAGTATGAATACCCAGCGGCTAGCCCAACTGCCGTGGACAGAAACCTTGTCTGTCGACATCGTTTATCACGCCCAAGCGTTAGAAAAAGAGGCCGCATTGTCCGGGATTCACTCAACCTGCTCAAGCACGCAGCAACACCGTAGCCGACAGCCGAACAACTCCATATAATGCCGCCCCTATGGCTAAACAGAAGAAACACCCAACAGGGACCATCGCGCAGAACAAAAAGGCGCGACACGATTACTTCATCGAGCACAAGTTCGAGGCTGGTCTGGTCCTGGCCGGCTGGGAAGTAAAAAGTCTGCGGGCGAGCAAGTTGCAGCTGGTCGACAGCTATGTCCTGCTCAAGGATGGCGAAGCGTGGTTGCTCGGCAGCCACATCACGCCGCTGATGACCGCGAGCACCCACGTCATCGCCGACCCGGTGCGCACACGCAAACTGCTGCTCAACCGCCGCGAGCTGGACAAGCTCGCCGCCGCCGTGCAGCAAAAGGGTTACGCCTGCGTCTGCCTGTCCTGGTACTGGAGCAAGCACATGGTCAAGTGCGAGATCGCTCTGGGCAAGGGCAAGAAGGAATACGACAAGCGTGACACCGAGCGCGAGCGCGACGCCGGTCGTGAATTGCAGCGAGCGGTGCGCAACAAGGGCAAGGAAGACTAGTCCTCGCCCTGAAGCACAACTGTGGCGAGGGAGCTTGCTCCCGCTGAGGCGCGCAGCGGCTCTCGCTTTTTTTGGGGTCGCGGGAGTCGAATGCGCCTGCTGCGCAGTCGAGCGGGAGCAAGCTCCCTCGCCACAATTGATGCGCTACTTCACATCCCCTTGCGCCGCTCCGCCCGAGCCATGCGCTGCACCTCCTGACGCACCTCTTCCAGCACTTCCTGCACATACAGAATATGTCGGCTGGACACTTCCCTGGCCTGCTCCGCGCGCCCTTCGATAATCGCCAGATACAATTCCCGATGCTGCGAGATCAGCATGTCGCGGGTTTCCGTGCGCTGTTTGTACATGCCGCCAATGTTGGTCACGACGTTGCGCTTGAGCAGATCGAACAAACCACGAATGGTATGCAGCAACACCGCGTTGTGGCTGGCCTCGGCAATCGCCAGATGAAATTTCGCATCCGCCGCGCCCTCTTCCGCGCGGCTGACCTCTTCATGGCGCGAGTAGCAATCCTGCAGCTCTTCGAACGCAGTAGTCAGTCGTTCACGATCGACATCGGTGGCGCGCAACGCGGCGTAATAAGCGCACGACGCCTCCAGGGTGTGCCGAAACTCGAGCAAATCGCGCTGCGCTTCGGGATTGCTTTCAAGCAATTGCAACAGCGGATCGCTGAACGTCGAACCAAGCCCTTCCACCACATAATTGCCGCCGCCCTGGCGGCTGACCAGCAAGCCTTTGGCCGCGAGTTTCTGAATCGCCTCGCGCAATGACGGGCGTGATACGCCGAATTGTTCGGCCAGCGTGCGCTCGGCCGGCAGCCGCTCGCCTGACTTCAGCGTGCCCTCAAGGATCATCCCTTCGAGGCGCTCGACAATATCGTCAGACAAACGGCGCTGACGTATCTGATCAAAGCCCATAACTCATTTCTCCACGATCCCGACCGCTCGCCGGGCTGTCTATTCTGGCCTATCCGCGCGCCGCCGACACCTGCCAGACACCACTTCGCCAAACCGGATCAGTTGCCCCCTGCACCGTATCTTCGACGAAAGTTTCAGGGCGGCAAATTGACACACCTACGCTAAGGCTTTTACCCTAGCCAACAGCGCTTGTAAATTGGTCTTACCAATTATCCAAATACGCTGACAGTGCCTGACCAACAACAATTAGGGGCCACCCCACTATGCAAACCTGGCAACAGCTCTACAGCCCGCTCGGCAGTCTTGGCGTCTCCGCACTCGCGGCCGTCATTCCCATCGTGTTCTTCTTCCTCGCCCTGGCGGTGTTCCGCCTCAAAGGCCATGTGGCCGGCAGCATCACCCTCGCGCTTTCGATTGCCGTGGCGATTTTCGCTTTCCAGATGCCGGTGGACATGGCGTTCGCCGCCGCCGGTTATGGTTTCGCTTATGGTCTGTGGCCGATTGCCTGGATCATTGTCGCGGCGGTATTCCTTTACAAACTGACAGTGAAGAGCGGCCAGTTCGAGGTGATCCGCAGTTCGGTCCTGTCGATCACCGATGACCAGCGCCTGCAGGTGCTGCTGATCGGTTTCTGCTTCGGCGCATTTCTGGAAGGTGCCGCCGGTTTCGGCGCGCCGGTCGCGATTACTGCCGCACTCCTTGTAGGACTGGGCTTCAATCCGCTGTACGCCGCCGGCCTGTGCCTGATCGCCAACACCGCGCCGGTGGCGTTCGGCGCGCTGGGGATTCCGATCATCGTTGCGGGTCAGGTCACTGGCATTGACGCCTTCAAGATCGGCGCCATGACTGGTCGCCAACTGCCGCTGCTGTCGCTGTTCGTGCCGTTCTGGCTGGTGTTCATGATGGACGGCCTGCGCGGTGTGCGGGAAACCTGGCCAGCCGCGCTGGTGGCAGGTTTGAGCTTCGCCATCACCCAGTACTTCACTTCGAACTTCATCGGCCCGGAACTGCCGGACATCACCTCGGCGCTGGCCAGCCTGATTTCCCTGACCCTGTTCCTCAAGGTCTGGCAACCACGCCGCGCCGCCGGCCAGCACATCGTCGGCGCCGTGTCGGCTTCGGTGGTCAGCGCCAGCGTCGGCGGTTTCGGCCAGAAGCGCACCACCGTGGCTTCGCCCTACAGCCTCGGGGAAATTTTCAAGGCTTGGTCGCCGTTCCTGATCCTCACCGTACTGGTGACGATCTGGACACTGAAGCCTTTCAAAGCGATGTTCGCCGCCGGTGGTTCGATGTACAGCTGGGTATTCAACTTCGCGATTCCGCACCTTGATCAACTGGTGATCAAGACTGCGCCGATCGTGGCCAATCCGACTGCCATTCCAGCGGTGTTCAAACTCGACCCGATTTCCGCCACCGGCACGGCGATTTTCTTCTCCGCGCTGATTTCGATGCTGGTGCTGAAGATCGATTTCAAAACTGGTCTGACCACTTTGAAAGAGACCTTCTACGAACTGCGCTGGCCGATCCTGTCGATCGGCATGGTGCTGGCATTTGCCTTCGTGACCAACTATTCCGGCATGTCCTCGACCATGGCTCTGGTATTGGCCGGTACCGGCGCGGCGTTCCCGTTCTTCTCGCCGTTCCTCGGTTGGCTGGGCGTGTTCCTCACCGGTTCGGATACGTCGTCGAACGCGCTGTTCAGTTCGTTGCAAGCGACCACGGCGCACCAGATCGGCGTCAACGACACCCTGCTGGTGGCGGCCAATACCAGCGGCGGCGTGACCGGCAAGATGATCTCGCCGCAATCGATCGCCGTGGCTTGCGCCGCGACCGGTCTGGTCGGCAAGGAATCGGATCTGTTCCGCTTCACCCTCAAGCACAGCCTATTCTTTGCAACGATTGTTGGTTTGATCACCCTGGCTCAGGCCTACTGGTTCACCGGCATGTTGGTGCACTAAGACTACGAGAAGCATGGAAATAACCGACGCCGGCCCGTGATCCGGCGTCAGCAATTCACCACCGGGTCTGTAAGGCTGCTGAAAGCAACGCGCTTTATATTCGGCAGCCGCAGCAGACGGATAACCGGGCCCACCCGGAGACACGCCTGATGAGCGAGCTTTTCTACAACGCTGTGCCGAACGCGACCCGCGTGGCACCGCCACTGCCCGAACCTCGGCAATACCCCAGCGAAAAACCGTCGCGGGTCTACCTGTTCGGCACGTGTGTAGTCGACCTGTTCTACCCCGAAGCCGGGATGGACGCGATCCATCTGCTGGAGCGCGAAGGCATCCAGGTCGAGTATCCGCAAGGGCAGAGTTGCTGCGGCCAACCGGCCTACACCTCGGGTTACACCGAGCAGGCGCGGACCGTAGCGCGCTCGCAACTGGCGCTGTTTGCCGGGAATTATCCGGTGGTGGTGCCCTCGGGTTCCTGCGCCGGCATGCTGCGCGAGCATTACGCGGACTTGTTCAAGGATGAGCCGGAAACGTTGAAACAGGTGCAGGCCCTTGCGGCTCGCACCTATGAACTGGCCGAGTTTCTGCTGTTTGTCTGCAAGGTGCAGCTCAAGGACAGCGGCGAACCGGTGAAAGTCGCGCTGCACACGTCGTGTTCGGCACGCCGCGAAATGAACACCCACCTGCACGGCCGCGAGTTGTTGGCGCAGTTGAGCAATGTGGAACGGGTCAATCACGACCACGAAAGCGAATGCTGTGGCTTTGGTGGGACATTCAGCGTCCGTATGCCAGACATTTCCGGCGCGATGGTGGCTGACAAGACCCGCGCGCTGAAGGACTCCGGCGCACACAAGGTACTGAGTGCCGACTGCGGCTGTTTGATGAACATCAACGGCGCGCTGGAGAAACAGCAGGAAGCGTTGCGCGGGCAACATCTGGCGAGCTTCCTCTGGCAGCGAACCGGAGGTGCGCAATGAGCACCTCGACGATTATTCCTACGGTCGCCGTAGAAGAAGATTTTCGCACCCGGGCGCACAACGCTTTGGGCGATCAGCAGCTGCGGAACAACTTCCGCACTGCCATGGATTCACTTATGACCAAGCGGGCAGCGGCTTTCAGCGATGCCCACGAAAGAGAACACTTGCGCGCACTGGGCAATTCGATCAAGGCCCGCGCGCTGTCCAAGTTGCCCGACCTGCTCGAGCAACTGGAACAGAACCTGACCCGCAACGGTGTGACAGTGCACTGGGCGGAAACGGTGGACGAGGCCAATGGCATCGTCCTGTCGATCATCCGCGCTCACGAGGCGCGGCAAGTGATCAAGGGCAAATCGATGGTCAGCGAAGAGATGGAGATGAACCATTTCCTCGAGGCTCGGGACATTGAATGTCTGGAGTCCGATATGGGGGAGTACATCGTCCAGCTCGACCACGAGAAGCCTTCACACATCATTATGCCGGCGATCCACAAGAATGCCGGTCAGGTCGCGTCCTTGTTCCACGACAAACTTGGCGTGGAATACACCAAGGACGTTGACCAACTCATTCAGATCGGTCGCAGGGTCCTGCGGCAGAAATTCTTCGAAGCCGACATCGGCGTCTCCGGCGTGAACTTCGCCGTGGCCGAAACCGGCACCCTGCTGCTGGTGGAAAACGAAGGCAACGGCCGCATGACCACCACCGTGCCGCCGGTGCATATCGCCGTGACCGGCATCGAAAAAGTCGTGGAAAACCTGCGCGACGTGGTGCCGCTGCTGTCACTGCTGACGCGCTCGGCGCTGGGCATTCCGATCACCACCTACGTCAACATGATCTCCGGCCCGCGCAAGGAACATGAACTCGACGGCCCGCAGGAAGTGCATCTGGTGTTGCTCGACAACGGTCGCAGCCAGGCTTTCGCCGACAGTGAATTGCGCCAGACCCTGAACTGCATCCGCTGCGGCGCCTGCATGAATCATTGCCCGGTGTACACCCGCGTCGGCGGCCACACCTATGGCGAGGTCTACCCCGGGCCGATCGGCAAAATCATCACCCCACACATGGTCGGCTTGGCCAAGGTTCCGGACCACCCGAGCGCGTCCTCATTGTGCGGCGCCTGCGGTGAAGTCTGCCCGGTGAAAATTCCGATCCCCGCCATCCTGCGTCGTCTGCGCGAGGAAAACGTAAAAGCCCCGGACGCACCTAATCAGGTGATGCGCGGCCAAGGCAGCAAGTATTCACGCAAGGAGCGTTTTATCTGGAACGCCTGGGCCAGGCTCAACAGCTCGCCAACTCTGTACCGAATCTTTGCTTTTTTCGCCACGCGTCTCCGCGGGCTGACACCCAGCAACGTCGGCCCGTGGACGCAAAACCACAGCGCACCAAAACCCGCCACGCGTTCGTTGCATGACATGGCCCGCGAGCATCTGGGCAAACAGGGAGAGCGTCGATGAGCGCCAAGCAAAATATCCTCGGCAAGCTGCGGAAAAGTCTGACCGGCACCACGCCAATCGCCGACACCTTCGACGTCGATCTGGTCACCCAGCCCTACACCTACAGCGCCGAGCAACGCATCCCGCAACTGCGCAAACTGATGGAAGCGGTGCACACCGAAATCCACCTGACCTCGGGCGCCGAGTGGCCGGCATTACTGGCGCAACTGCTGCGCGACCGCCAATTGCCGAGCCTGCTGATCGCTCCGACAACAACCCACGGGCAACGCATCACACATCACTGGGCGAATAATCCCGATCTGCCTGCACTGAAATCCTACGACCGGCCGATGGAAGAATGGAAAGCCGAGCTATTCAACGACACCCCGGCCAGCCTCACCGGCACCCTCGGTGCGATCGCCGCGACCGGCAGCCTGATCATCTGGCCAACCCGTGAAGAGCCACGCTTGATGAGCCTGGTGCCGCCGGTGCATTTCGCCCTGCTCAAGGCCAGCGAAATCCGCGACAACTTCTATCAGGTGCAACAGGAGTTCGAATGGGCGCAAGGCATGCCGACCAACGCGCTGCTGGTCTCCGGCCCGTCGAAAACCGCCGATATTGAACAGGTCCTCGCCTATGGCGCCCATGGCCCGAAAGATCTGGTCGTGCTGATTCTGGAGGATCAATGAGTCTTCCTGCCGCTTTCCTGCGTGATGCCGAGCAACTGATACCGCCAGAGCGGCGCTTCGATGATCCGCTGTCGACCCTGGCCTTTGGCACCGACGCCAGTTTCTATCGACTGATCCCGAAACTGGTAATCCGCGTCGAATCCGAAGACGAAGTGGTGGCGCTGCTGCAACTGGCCCAACGCGACAATGTGCCGGTGACCTTCCGCGCCGCCGGCACCAGCCTGTCCGGGCAGGCGATCAGCGATTCCGTGCTGATCGTGCTTGGGGATAACTGGAACGCCCGCGAGATTCGTGGGCAAGGCACGCAGATCCGCCTGCAACCAGGAGTGATCGGCGCACAGGCCAACGCCTGGCTGGCGCCGTTCGGGCGCAAGATTGGCCCGGACCCGGCGTCGATCAATGCCTGCAAGATCGGCGGCATTGTCGCCAACAACGCCAGCGGCATGTGCTGCGGCACCGCGCAAAATACCTATCACACCCTGGCCGGGATTCGTCTGGTGCTCGCCGACGGCACGCGCCTCGACACCGAAGACCCCGTCAGCGTCGCGGCATTTCGTTCAAGCCACGGCGAACTGCTCGAACGACTGGCGACATTGGGACGCGAGACCCGCGCCAATCCCGAACTGGCCGCGAGAATTCGCCACAAATACCGTCTGAAAAATACCACCGGCCTGTCGCTCAATGCCCTGGTGGATTTCGACGAGCCTGTGGATATCTTGAGCCACCTGCTGGTCGGCTCCGAGGGCACCCTCGGCTTTATCAGCGCGGTGACCTACGACACCGTCATCGATCACCCGAACAAGGCCTCGGCGCTGATCGTGTTCCCCGATGTCGAAACTTGCTGCAACGCCGTCACCGTGCTGAAAAGCCAACCGGTATCCGCAGTGGAACTGCTCGACCGACGCAGTCTGCGCTCGGTGCAGGACAAAAAGGGCATGCCGGCTTTCGTACAGCTGCTGTCGGAAAATGCCTGCGCGCTGCTCATCGAATCCCGCGCCGCCTCGTCGACATTGCTGCAGGAACAACTGGCGCAAATCATGGCGTCGCTGCGCGATTTTCCCGTAGAGAAGCAGGTCGATTTCACCGAAGACCCAGTGGAAAACGCCCGACTCTGGGCCATTCGCAAGGACACCTTCCCCGCTGTCGGCGCCGTGCGTAAAACCGGCACCACCGTGATCATCGAAGACGTGACCTTCCCGGTCGAACAACTGGCGATCGGCGTCAATCGCCTGATTGAGCTGTTCGACAAACATGCCTACGACGAAGCGATCCTTTTCGGACACGCACTGGAAGGCAATCTGCACTTCGTCTTCACCCAAGGCTTCAACAGCCCGGAAGAAATCGCACGCTACCAAGCGTTCATGGACGACGTCGCGCAACTGGTGGCAGTGGAATTCGGCGGCTCGCTGAAGGCCGAACACGGCACCGGACGCAACATGGCGCCGTTCGTGGAACTGGAATGGGGCAGCGACGCTTATCAACTGATGTGGCAGCTCAAACGCCTGCTCGACCCTAACGGTATTCTCAATCCGGACGTGGTGCTCAGCGAAGATCCGCAGATCCACCTCAAGCACCTGAAACCACTGCCGGCGGCGGACGAGATTGTGGATAAGTGCATCGAGTGCGGCTTTTGCGAACCGGTCTGCCCATCCAAAGGCCTGACCCTGAGCCCGCGCCAGCGCATCGTCATCTGGCGCGATATCCAGGCGAAAAAACGCGCCGGCGTCGACACCACAGAACTGGAAAAAGCCTTCGACTACCAAGGCATCGACACCTGCGCCGCCACAGGTCTGTGCGCGCAACGCTGCCCTGTAGGCATCAACACCGGCGAATTGGTGAAAAAGCTCCGTGGCCGACACGCCACGCATCAGAAAACCGCCGACTGGATTGAAGGAAATTTCGCCAAGACCCTGCAAGGCGCACGCTTCACCCTGCACGTCGCCAACGGCGCGCGAATGATGCTCGGTGCGCCGCGTCTGGCGAAGTTGTCGGCGACGCTGACGCGCTTGTCCAAAGGCCAGGTCCCGCTATGGACCAACGCCATGCCACAACCGGAAAAAGCCATTCGCTTTAGCCCAAGCGTGGCCGACGAGCGCCCGCGCGTGGTCTATCTGGCGGCTTGCGTCTCGCGGGTCATGGGCCCGGCGGCGGGCGACAAGGAACAGATGTCGCTGTACGACAAAACCCGTGGCCTGCTGGAAAAAGCCGGTTACCAGGTAGTCTTCCCCGACAACCAGGACAACCTCTGCTGCGGTCAGCCGTTCGCCTCCAAAGGCTACGCCGAACAGGCCGAGCACAAACGCCAGGAAATGATCAGCGCCCTGCTCCACGCCAGTCGCGGCGGCCTCGATCCAATCTACTGCGACACCAGCCCGTGTACGCTGCGGCTCGTTCAGGACATCGGCGAAACGCGACTGGATCTGTACGATCCGGTGCGCTTCATCCGTACGCATCTGCTGGATCGTCTGGACTTCACACCCCAGGAAGCACCGATTGCCGTGCACGTGACCTGCAGCACTCAGCACTTGGGCGAAAGCCAGGCGCTGATCGATCTGGCGCGCAAATGCAGCAACACCGTGGTGATTCCCGAAGGCATACATTGCTGCGGATTCGCCGGCGACAAAGGCTTCACCACACCGGAGTTGAACCGCCATTCACTGCGTACGCTCAAGGACGCCGTGCAGCACTGCAGCGAGGGGATTTCCACCAGCCGCACGTGCGAAATCGGCCTGACCCAGCACGGTGGAATCGACTACCACGGGCTGGTTTATCTGGTGGATCGGGTGACGCGGGCAAAAGTCGTCTGAAGAAAAATAGAACTCTTGAGCGAGACGGCAATCCACAGAACAGGCCCCGACAAATCGGGGCTTTTCCTCCATTCGGTGGCTCGCGCAGCGGTCAGCGAAGCCTGGATCCCTCAGTTCAAGGAGATACACATGAAGCGTTCTGTACTGTTAGGTCTGTTCGTTACTGCCTCGATGATGGCGTCCACTTCGTTCGCCGCAGACAAGCCTGCCGATCTGTGCGATGCCAATATCCAGACGATCAACAACGCCAAAGGGCAGTTGTCGGCGAATCCGGAATTGAGCCAGCAGGCCGAAAAAAGCGTAAGCAGGGCCCACGCACTCAAAGCCGAAGGCAAAATCGACGACTGCGTCGCGGAAACCTCGCAAACCATCGTGGAACTGCGCAAAGCCACCGGCACCAACAACTGATCCATGCTGACGGGCCAACCTGCGGCTTGGCCTCGTCGGCAGATTGACGTACACTGTGCACGCTTGTTGCCCGATCAGATTCACCGGGCAATGAGTTCGGGGCCGTTTAGGATTCGACGCCGGTTGCGAAACTCTAGGTGCATGCCGACTTGGTAACAGAAGTCGTAAATCCACTGTTGCAACTACTTATAGTTGCCAATGACGACCAATACGGTGTTGCTCTCGCTGCTTAATTGCAGCTGACAATGCTCCTGGTACCTTCGGGTCCAGCAATCATCAGGGGATGTCTGTAAACCCGAAATGATTGTCATATAGAACAGAATCGCCGTGCAGTACGTTGTGGACGAAGCGGCTAAAACTTACACAACTCGCCCAAAGCACCCTGCCCGTCGGGTCGCTGAGGGTTAACTTAATAGACACGGCTACGCATGTAGTACCGACAGCGGAGTACTGGCGGACGGGGGTTCAAATCCCCCCGGCTCCACCACTTCAACATCTAAAGACGTCCATGGACGTCTTTTTTTGTGCCTGAAATTCAGTGAAATCAAGGGCTTCAGGGCCATTGGCTTCCGTAGAAGAATTTAGAGTTCCAGGCGTCTTGGTATCCCATTTGGTATCCCGGACCCGCCGGTGCTATTTTTGGGATACCAAAACGGTGTCGGAGGTAGCTCTCATGCCTACTAATGCAACCCGCCTCTCAGACCGCCAACTCAAGGCAGTCAAGGCAACAGGGAAAGACTTCGTTCTCACTGACGGCGACGGCCTTCAACTCAGGGTCAGAGCTAGTGGCTCGATGATATGGAATTTCAACTATCGCGAGCCGGTAACCAAAAACCGCCTCAATATGGCTCTGGGCCCTTACCCGGCTCTCTCGTTGGCGAACGCCAGAAAGAAAGCTCAAGAAGCACGTGAACTACTGGCGCAAGGCATTGATCCCAAGGCTCACCGCGATGAGCTCAGGCAAGCCAAGCTGGCGAAGACCGAACACACATTCGAGAAGGTGGCCACCGCCTGGTTCGAACTGAAAAAACACTCCGTCACAACGGCCTACGCCGAAGACATCTGGCGCTCACTCACGCTGCATGTTTTCCCCAGCCTCAAAGCCACACCCCTCGCAGACATTACCGCCCCCATGATCATCAAGCTCCTACGCCCGATCGAGGCCAAAGGCAGCCTGGAGACGGTCAAGCGACTTTCCCAACGTCTCAACGAAATCATGGCCTACGGCGTCAATTGCGGGCTGATCTTTGCGAACCCGCTCAGTGGCATTCGCGCAGCCTTCAAGAAACCGCAAAAACAAAACATGGCGGCACTTTCCCCCGAAGAACTACCCGACCTCATGGTGGCGATTGCCAACGCCAGCATTAAACGCATCACCCCGCTGCCTCATCGAATGGCAACTGCACACCATGACCCGCCCTGCCGAGGCTGCCGGGACGACCTGGGCAGAAATAGATTTCGAGAAACGCATCTGGACCATCCCAAAGGAGCGCATGAAAAAACGCCGTGCGCACCCCATCCCTCTGAGCGACCAGACGCTCGCGCTGCTGGAGACACTCAAACCCTATAGTGGCCACCGGGAACATGTGTTTCCGGCAGACCGAAATCCGCGTACTCACGCCAACAGCCAAACCGCGAACATGGCGTTAAAACGTATGGGTTTTCAGGATCGGCTGGTCAGCCACGGCCTGCGATCAATGGCGAGTACCATCCTCAACGAACATGGATGGGACCCGGAGTTGATTGAAGTCGCACTCGCCCATGTCGACAAAGACGAAGTCCGAAGCGCGTACAACCGAGCGGACTACATCGAGCGCCGGCGTCCGA
This sequence comes from Pseudomonas sp. NDM, assembly GCF_003105095.1. NCBI lineage: Bacteria > Pseudomonadati > Pseudomonadota > Gammaproteobacteria > Pseudomonadales > Pseudomonadaceae > Pseudomonas > Pseudomonas sp. NDM. The sequence goes on from NZ_QETJ01000015.1 coordinate 43,210, forward strand.
TGATGGTTTGGTGGAGCGAGTACATTCAAAAAGCCGCCACCGGCAATTTGTCGGTGACGGCCATTCATGAAAACACAAACGGGAACGTCATCCCGTTTCGTTAATCAGTTCCTGCTGGCGACAGCGGCGACACTGGCGACAACTCACGCATTTAGCGGTCCTGCGCATGGCGACAAAGCGGCGACCGTCGCCACCATCTGTATCGCCCACAAGCTTTTAAGGCCCAGCCCCTGAGGGCAGGAAGGCTTTGCCTTCCCGCCCTCAGGGGCTCACTTTAAAAACCGACGAACGGCCAATTGTCCATTCAAAGCCACCGTCCTCCATACACATTCATCGCCTAAAAACCCCACCGCACACCAGGTTGACCACCCTCCGAGCACGCGTTACACCAGAGCTGTACAGCGCTGTCATCGACAGCAATGCCCAGGTAGCCAGGGACCTTTAAGGCTACGCCCTACAGTGGTGGTCCCAGCCCATGCGCGCTCGCTTCCAATTAGGCGCGCAGTCACGCCCAACGTGATCGAAGCCAACTTATCCACAGTGCAAATGCGGCAGCCCACGCCCGTCTCTTTCTCCAGGAAAGAGACGGGCGCCGAAATCACTGCCGCAGCCCTTGCCGGGCAACACATTGCAGCATTTATCCCTGTGACAATCGGCGTGACAAACCCCGATGTCACCCGCAGCAGCAATGCAGATGATGGTGCCGCAGCTCGCGGAATGGACTGCACCTGACTGACAGTCAGGCACGCCCCGGTCATCGCATCACTGCCTGCAACAGACTCAGGATCTCGCGGCGCTGGTCTCGTCAGCCAACGCAGCCTCCACCCGCCCACCGCTATCGGTGCTCAGGAGGCCAGATCATGAGATGCCCAAGCTCCCGGTCGTAAAGAGCCGCCCGTCCCGCGTAAGTGGACAACCCTCACAGGCTGCAGGGGCCTTGATCCCTGATAACACTCAACAACCGTGGCGGGGAGAGTGAGGGGAAATTCGAAGCACCAGGAGAATGACGATGCAATTGTGCGAAGCGTTTGACCTGCCACAGCCGCTGCTGGAATACCGGCCCGAGCCGCTGGCGTATCCGGTCGAAGCGTTGGGACAGATATTAGGACCAGCCGTCGAACGCATGGCCGAGGTGATCGGCGTGCCCTGCGCCATGGCTGCGCAATCGATGTTGGCCACTGCCGCCCTGGTGACCCAGTCGCATGCCAATGTGCAGCTCGATGGCCGTGTTTATCCGTTGTCCCTGTACATGCTGACGGTGGCATCGTCGGGTGATCGGAAAAGCGCAGTGGATCATCTGGCGCTGGCGGCTGCGCGTGAGTGGGAGCGGCGGCAGTGGATGCTGTACTTGGAGCAACTGAAAGCCAATCGTGCCGCCATTCGAGGAAAGCACGACGCTCGTGAGTTATCCGACCCCATACCGCCCAGGCTGATCATCGCCGAGCCCACCATTGAGGCGCTGATCAAAAACCTATGCCAGGGCTTGCCCAGCATGGGGCTATTCAACGATGAGGGCGGCCAGTTTTTGGGCAGCAGCACCATGAGCAAAGAGAACCAACTCAAGGCCATCACCACCCTGTCAGCACTCTGGGACGGCAGCCCCATCGACCGGGCGCGCTCCATGCCTGGCGAAAGCCTGCGAGCTTATGATCGTCGCCTCAGTCTACATCTGATGCTGCAACCTTACCTGGCCACCCAGCTACTCACAGACCGGATGATCAACGGCCAAGGCATCCTTGGCCGTTGCCTGATCAGTTGGCCCGAACGTCTAGTGGGGCGACGCTTGTACAAGGCGGTCGACCTTACGCGAGATGCCAGGATCCAGCGCTACCAAGCGCGCATTACTGCTCTGCTGGATAAGCCGCTGTCGCTACACAACGACGGCTCACTTAACCCTGACAGGCTGGAACTGACACCCAGCGCTCGCGGTGCCTGGATCGATATTCACGACACCATCGAATGCCAATCTGGTGAGTTTGGCGAGCTGGCCGGCATTCAATCTGTCGCCGGGAAAGCAGCCGCCAATGTACTGCGTATCGCCGGGGTATTGGCGGTGATTGAAGACGCGCCCGTAGTGGACGAACCCCATATCCAGCGCGCCTCGACGCTGATGGATTACTACCTGGCCGAAATCCAGCGCCTGACGGAGCAAGAGCCCATCAACACGTTACGCGAGGAGGCGGATCGACTGCTGCGCTGGCTGACGCAAAAAGGCTGGACCCAATTTACCGTCCGCGACCTCAATCGCAATGGCCCCCGCTTTGCCCGCAAGAGCAGTCATCACACCATTACGCTGCTGGTCGAATTGATCTCACATAGCTGGCTGGACTCTCCTGACGGAAAGACCTTCGAGGTGCGCCATGTTCCGCCTCAATGACGCGGTGCGCCGTTACCAGGCACAGCATCAGACACGACCTGCATTGCGGAGTGTCCCCACTTCCGTCGCCGCCTTGTCGCCAAGCTTCAGAGCAGCGACTACAAGGGTTGTCGCCACTGTCGCCGTTGTCGCCACCCCCGTCTTAGGGCCTGTCGACATCGGCCAACTAATCCACCAACTGCGCGAAGAGGGCGCAATGCTCCGGCATCAGCAAAACGCCCTGATTATTCGTCCCACACATTGGCACCAGATGGACAAGATCAGCGCCCACTGGAAAGCGGTGCTGCGCTTTCTGCAAGACACGGAAAACGGTGAAGCCGATGGCACTGGTCGGCCGGCGTGATGGCCGCAACTTTGGCTATGGCCGTCAGCTCAGCTATGCCGGCCCACAAGCGCTGAAAGATATGTTCGCCGGCGGCCACTTCGCTACGGTCAAAGCACACAGTGATCGCTGGCAGGCTTTTGTGAAGTGGTGTCGGTCAGCGGACGGCCCCGGTTACAACGATGCCCGCCAGATAGATCGCAGTACCTTGCACAGCTACGCCGCGCACCTGCGCAAGCAGATCCAACAAGGTGAAATCTGCATCGCCACCGCGCAGAACCGCCTGAGTAGCGTCAACCGCACCCTCGCAGCGATACGCGGTGATCAGTACGTGAAAATCGCCAGCCCGAGCAAGGCACTCGGCATGCAGCGATCAAGCGTACGCACCCGCGCACCGAATGGCCAAGACAGCCAACAACAGAGTCGAGTGATTGAAACGCTTCGCGAACAGCAACACCACCGCGTCGCTGCGATTGTCTGCTTGGCCCGCGCAACCGGCATGCGCTTGCGCGAAGCAATCCTGGCTGACCTGCCACGTTTGCAACGGGAGGCTAAACACTTAGGCCGCATCAATATTCAGGATGGGACCAAAGGCGGCCGGTCAGGGGCCTCTGCGCAGCGATGGATAGCGGCCGATGAAGAGGTGAAGGCGGCATTGCAAATGGCTTGTCACGCCTCACCGGCCAGCAGCCGCAACTTGCTGGCCAAAGGCGAAAGCTATGCGACTTTCCTGCAGCAGACGGTGCGGCCCGCTCGCGAATTACTACAGAGGCAGGGGGTGAAGGGGTTTCATGAGTTGCGAGCTGCCTATGCCTGTAAACGTTACGAGCAACTCACCGGCCACGACGCCCCGGTCAATGGTGGTCACTGTTATCGTATGGATCACGACCTTGATCGATGGGCACGACAACGGATCAGTGCTGAGCTCGGGCATAACCGGGTCGATGTGGTTTCGACCTATATAGGAGGTCGGACATGACCAAGCCCTTCGATATGGCGCTGTTCCTGAGCGGCGCATTGACCGGCTCGACAGCCACGCAACAACGACATCTACGGCAAGCCCGAATCATGCAAGCCGCCATTCAACAACGATGGCAGCGAGACAATCCTTGGCGCTGGCAACTCAAGCACATGCGATGGTTTTTCACTCAGCATCTGAAGAACCGCTCGGACGCCACTCGATATCACTATCGACTCACCGCTCTGTTAATCGAGAAACGATTAGGTGCTGAGCGGGATGTTATTAACGCGCAACACGGTTAGGAAGCGATCGTTTGCACGATGTGATGCTAGGATGATGTCACCTATCGTTATTGGAGATGCTTTGAAATGGATACCCCTGAGTTGAAGGCCTCCGAGGAGCGAGGAAAGGTCAGCGATGAGCAAAAGCTTCGGATGTCTAGCCTTTGGGACAGCCTAAAAAGATTTGACGCATACATTGGGACAGTGAATTTCAAAAGTGGGTTATTAACGACTCTAAACGCAGCAATATTCGGCGGCGTTGTTCTCAAGGCAGACAGCTTCATTCAAAAGGAAAGCCATTATCTATACTTATTAATTTTCATCCTAACAATAATAACGCTTCTTTCGCTATTAAGTATCTACTACGTAATCAAAAGCATCTGGCCCAATTTAACAAGTGCCAGCACTGGCCCCGGGGAGACTGAGCCTCATTCAATATTTTTCTTTGGCTCTATTGCCAAAAACTTCACCGCTTCTGAATTTGCGAACTCCGTCAAGATAAAAAGCGCCGACGAGCTTGAGCGCGACTTGTCAATTCAGGTCCATGAAGTTGCCGTTATAACTGATTTAAAATTCAAAATAATTTCCAAGGCAGCAAACCTAACCAAATGGAACCTTGTGGCTCTGCTTGCCTTTGGTTTAATTCAAACACTTGAAGTCGCAGGATATTATATATGTCACGGATGAATAAAATATTTGGCTCCTTTGAAATGGATCCCACACTCACAAAATCAGCTCGCACTTTCGACTCTACACAATCACCGAAAATGGTGACAGAATCAGTATCACTTGAGTCAGTAGAGCAAATACATGATTACGGCATTCAAAACAATATACGCAAACTTTATGGAAAACCTGGTATAAAAAACGCTGTAATTGGCGGACATCCAGACTTCGACCATTTGGTCGAATCAGGCGAATGGCAGAAGGGCTTTGTAACATCACTATTCGTTGACATACAAGGTTCAACCCGACTAGGGGTATACTATTCACCGGAAATGGTTTTTTACTTTAAAAATCAAATTATAAAATGTGCTATTGAATGCGTGCTTGCATTCGACGGCCACGTCCATCGCATAATGGGAGATGCCGTCCTCGCATTTTTTAGAGGCGAAGGGAATACGAATAACAGCGCAATTGATGCTATCAACTGTGGCGCCGTCCTTGTTCAATACATCCGCGAGGAAGTGGTTCCAAAGCTACGCGAACGCGGCTTAGCTGAGGATGTCGGGATTCGAGTCGGCATAGACTACGGAACTCACGAACAAGTTCTATGGGGAATGTATGGTTACGCTGGTGTATCGGAGGTAACAGCAACCTCTTTCCATGTCGACGTTGCAGCAAAACTGCAGCAGAGTGCTCCTCGAAATCGAGTCATGCTTGGCCAATCAGTTGTTGATCTTCTAGACCTACACGATGAAGTCGTGGAAGTGAGGCGCGCCATAAGTGCAGGTGAGAAAATAACATTACCTTATGTCTCCCCGAATTACAGAGACGCTGACGGTCGGCCGATGAACTACCGCCAGTATGTTCTTTCTCAGGACAAATACAGCGCATTACTTCCGTATCCCGAGGACGATAATTACCCGATAAAAATATCCAGTACAATAAAGCGAGAGGAAGGCATACAATCAGATGAACACTACTACAAATGCTCGCGGTCTGTGCCATTGCATCAAGGCATAGAATTCAAAGCGCTCTTCAGGCCAATTACTTCATCTAACAATATAGAAGTAAATTTTCGTGTAGAGAACAATGGAAAACAGGCCGGGATTGCTAACGACAAAGGGAATCATGAAACGCTCGTCAAAGCAATACAGCGCGATAACGGCCTCTATTTTGCTAAACGCTGGGAAGGAGCCTCCTATCTAGGGCTACATCATATGTTTGTATCCGTGCTTGAGGACGGGGTCTTAACGTATCCTGAGCAAAAATACAGCGTATTCATTGGATAGATTGACAATCTGCGGCCCTTTCCTTATCGCTCTTTGATCTGTGATAAGGAAAGGACTGTTTCTACAACCAACCTTCACATAGCATTGCTGCCTGGTCGAGAATCATCTGCGCTGCATCCTCAGCCTTATCCGGTGGATACTTGTATTTACGCAAAATACGCCGCACCAGGATCCGCAGCTTAGCCCTAACGCTTTCACGACTACTCCAGTCGACACTGACATTGGCCCGCAGACTAGCAGTGAGCTCATGGGCAATTTTCGCCAGGATTTCATCGCCCAACTCCCGCACAGAAGCTTCGTTAGTCGCCAAAGCATCGTAAAACGCCAACTCATCATCGTTCAGCCCAAGCACGTCACCGCGCTTGCTGGCCTGGGCGAACTTCTTGGCCATTTCAATCAGCTCTTCAATGACCTGCGCCGTTTCGATGGAGCGGTTCTGGTAGCGCTTGATGACGTTGCCCAGCAACTCAGAAAACTTCTTCTCTTGGGTCAGATTAGAGCTGTAACGGCTTTTGATTTCGCCTTCGAGCAATCGCTCCAGAAGCTCCACTGCCAGATTTCTTTCTGGAAGGTTGCGCACCTCTGCGAGAAACGCGTCATCGAGCAAGCCGATGTTGGGTTTTTCCAAGCCCACCGCCTCGAAAATATCTACAACATCACCAGAGACCACTGCATTGCCGATGATCTGTCGAATAGCTAACTCACGCTCTTCGTCGGTTTTTTTCTGCTGACTGACTTCACGCTTGATCAGAATGACCTTAATAGCCTGAAAGAACGCCACCTCTTCGCGAACAGCTTTGGCCTCATCCAGCGTGCAGCACAAAGTAAATGCCTTACCCATGGCCAACGCGTTATCAGCAAACCGCTTTTTGCCATCTTCCATTCCCAGGATATGGTTAGCTGCGCCGGCCAGTAGTTTGTGTCCTCCAGTGAGGAAGTCACCGTAATCGAAGCCATGTAGCAGACTGCGCAGAACGTCGAGTTTCTCCTCTAATACTGAATAGGCCTCGTAGGCATCCACCGTCGGCCGGCCTTTACCTTTGCTGCCGGTGTACTCCTTCAGCGCGGCCTTCAGTTCGTTGGCAATGCCGATGTAGTCCACCACCAGGCCGCCCTGCTTGTCCTTAAAGACACGGTTAACCCTGGCAATGGCTTGCATCAGGTTGTGGCCCTTCATGGGTTTGTCTACGTACAAGGTATGGACGCACGGTGCGTCAAACCCGGTCAGCCACATATCGCGGACGATCACGAGCTTGAGGGGATCCAATGGATCTTTGAAACGCTTCTCCAGTCGTTTTTTGACCTGTCCAGAGTAGATATGCGGTCGCAGCAAAGCCTTATCCGATGCGCTGCCCGTCATCACGATCTTGATTGCACCTTTCTCGGGATCTTCGTCGTGCCACTCAGGACGTCGAGCGATGATCTCGTTGTACAGGTGCACACAGATCTCGCGACTCATGGCGACCACCATGGCTTTGCCGGGCATCTGCTCCATACTGACCAAACCCAGATTACGCGCCTCAAAGTGCGTGATCAGATCCGACGCAATGCTCCGAATCCGTGGTTCTGCCCCGACGACCTTTTCCAACGCGGCCCAACGGCTTTTCAGTCGCGACTGCTGGTCGTCTTCTTCATCTTCTGCCAACTCGTCGACCTGATCGTCGATCGTAGGTAGCTCGCTCTCTTTCAGCGACAGTTTGGCCAAGCGCGATTCATAATAGATGGCGACGGTCGCCCCATCTTCAGTGGCCTGCTGCATGTCATAGACGTGAATGTACTCACCAAAAACCGAGCGCGTGTCGCGGTCCTCACCGGATACTGGAGTACCAGTAAAAGCGACAAAAGTGGCGTTCGGCAGCGCGTTACGCAAATGATGAGCAAAACCAACCTGATAACGGGCTTTGCTCTCGGCAACTTGAAGCCCAGTAGGCACTTTCAGCTCAGCGTTAAAACCATATTGCGTGCGATGAGCTTCATCGGCGATAACAACAATGTTTGGCCGCAAGGACAATACCGGGAAGCTGTCTTCATCGACTCCAGGCATAAATTTCTGGATGGTCGCGAACACAATACCGCCACTAGGACGGTTGGCCAGTTTCGCACGCAAGTCCCCACGTGACTCCACCTGGACGGGTTGCTCACGCAGCAAATCCTGGGACAACGAGAACACCCCGAATAACTGACCATCCAGATCGTTACGGTCAGTGATCACAACAATGGTGGGGTTTTCCATCGCCGCTTCCTGCATCACCCGAGCCGCAAAACACGTCATGGTGATGCTTTTGCCCGAACCTTGCGTATGCCAGACCACCCCGCCCTTATGACTACCGCCGGGACGCGATGCCGTCACTACCTGCTGAATGGCAGCGCGAACGGCGTGAAATTGGTGATAACCGGCAATTTTCTTTACCAGACGGCCGTCGTCTTCGAACAACACGAAGTAACGCAAATAGTCGAGCAACATCTCTGGTACCAGAGCACCGTGTACCAATGTCTCCAGCTCGTTGAATTGCCCCAATGGGTCGAGATCCTGGCCGTCGATGGTCCGCCAGTTCATGAAGCGCTCAAGATCAGCCGACAACGACCCCATACGGGCCTCACTACCGTCGGAAATCACCAGGACTTCGTTGTATTGGAACAGGTCCGGAATCTGCTCTTTATAGGTCTGGATTTGATCAAAGGCTTTACCCAGATCAGCCTTCACATCTGCAGGATTTTTCAGTTCGAGCAATACCAACGGCAGCCCGTTAACAAACAAGATGATGTCCGGACGCCGAGTGTGTTTCGGCCCCTGGATACTGAACTGATTGACCGCCACCCAGTCATTGGCTTTCACATCAGCCCAATCGATCAGGCGAACGAAGTCGCCTCGGGTTTCACCGTCTTTTTGATACTGCACGGGTACACCGCCGACCAGCAGGCGATGGAACAAGCGGTTAGCCGACAACTGCACCGGCGGTCCCAACTCTAGCACCTGCTTTAACGCATCTTCACGTGCAGCTACTGGAACCTTTGGATTAAGCCTCGCCATGACATTGCGCAGGCGCTCAGCCAGCACCACCTGGCGATAGCTTTCACGCTCGGGTTGCTCACCATCATGAGCGATATTCGGCCCATACAAATGGGCGTACCCCACCTCTGCCAGCCAGCCGAGGGTCTCCTGCTCCAATTGGTCTTCGGTCATTCCAACTCACTTCCTGTGTTCAGATCACCGGCCAATTCGGCCTCAATCTCGGCAATGCTCGGCAGATTTCGGCCCAGAGTTTCGGGCAAGTCGCGCAGCAATTGGTATTCGGCAACGCCGATGGGTTTTTCGATGCCCGACAAAGCGTACTCGGCCACCAAGCGGTTTTGCTGTTTGCACAGCAGCAGGCCGATGGTGGGTTTGTCATCCTCAGCTTTAATCTGCGCATCCACGGCCGCCAGATAGAAATTCAACTGGCCAGCGTGTTCGGGTTTGAAAGCCGTTGCTTTGAGCTCTACCACCACATAACACTTGAGGCGGGTGTGGTAGAACAGCAAATCAATGAAGAATTCATCACCGCCCACATCCAGGCGAAACTGGCGGCCGACGAAAGCAAAGCCTGCGCCTAGTTCCAACAAAAAACGAGTGATATGACGGATCAGTCCATCTTCAATATCACGCTCGTGAGCATCGTCGCCCAAGCCGAGAAAGTCGAACAGGTAGGGATCTTTCAGGGTTTCGTGAGCCAACGCCGACTCAGCAGCCGGTAAACGTGCAACAAAGTTAGTGACTGCCGCGCCCTGGCGTTGCTGCAAGCGGTTCTTGATATTCTGCTCGAGCGTGCTGCGTGACCAACCGAGCAAGACAGTTTGCTGCGCGTACCACTCACGCTCGGCAGGGCTGGCCAGCTTGGTCAGCAGGGTCACCACATGGAACCAGGGCAATTGGGCAGCAGGCTGCTGCCCAAATAGACCATTAGGGCAATGCTGAGCAAAAAACGCCATGTACTTGAGGTTACGGCTGGAAAAACCACGGATATCGGGAAAGGCATCGGAAAGATCGCGCGCCAGTCGCTCAATGACTTTCGCGCCCCAAGCGTTAACCTGCTGGCGCTGCCTGATTTCCGCTCCGATCCGGTGATACAACTGCACCAACTCTGCGTTGACGGCCAGTGCAGCACGTTGCCGGGATTGAGCAATATCGACTTTAAGCTGAGTCAGCCAGTCGGCGTAGCCCTCGGGCAACGCGGAAATCGTTTCGTTAGTCACTCACTGGCCTCCCACTCCTTCGCCGACACTTCACCAGTCTGGTGAAAACGACGTATGCGCCCGATAAACTCAGCGAAGTCAGCATTCTCTTCAGTCAGTCGATTGCACATATCCCAGTCGATTTCGCTACGTTCGCGAGCGGGGATCAGGATTTGGCTTTCTACAGGGTTCTGTACGTCGAGCTGGATAACGCCAATGCCGTGGGCAGCGGCGAGCATGCGTAACTCTTTGAGGGTACCGTCCCCCTCTACGGCACCCGCGACCAAGTAGCCGAAATGTGCCCAGGATGAGTTGGATACTGCCTGGAAAAAGCTCTTGCGGGCATTCGAACGATTGAGCAGCAGTTTGACTTCGAAGGACCATACACGCGCACGACGTTCGCCTAATACACGAATGCAATCACGTAGGTCTAGCGTCCAGTCGGCTGTCAGATTTTCCAGACCTACCAAATCGGGATGCAACCATTCGTTGCCGCCGCTGCCAACGCGGTTAGACGAACGCTTTTCATTGATTCGCATGGTGAATACACGCTGATCGTCCGTCAGCAGGTATTCAGTCAGCAATGAGTAAAGGGCGTGCTCACGCAATGGCGAGGGCCTTGGTAGGTCCGTCGTGGCGAGGGCTATCCCTTCCGCCGCCGCCACCTCAGCATTGGCATCCATATTCGACCAGTAATAATGACGGGGGCGGCCTTCGGTTGTTTTCAACTGAACATGCATCCGCTGCCAGCGTGGGCGTGAACCAGAAATCTCCGCGACCAGTTGCTGTATCAGATCGTTGTTGGTCTGAATGTAACTGGCGCTGGCTGCTTTCTTGACTGCGCATTCTGCAGGAAACTGCTCGAATATCCATTGCGCCAGTTCGCGGGCGGTCTGCTGGGTATCTGGCAGGCTTTGCAGGCGTTCGATGACATGTTGACGGAGGTTCAGAGCCATATCAGACAGCCACCGACAACATATTTTCGACGGAGGCTTCCGTTTCTGGCAGGCGCAGTTGGCCGGAGATCAGGCGCGGGAGCAGGGCGTCACGGAGCTGGGTGAGGGTTTTGGCTTTCAGACGGTTTGCATAGACCCGCTCAAAAATGGGAGATGCAATATCAGCAAAGGCAATAAACAACGAATCATCTGCAATCGCCAATCGAAGCTTTAATACTTGACCGGGCTTGACTCGCTGGTGGCTATTGGACGTTCCCGTAACCAGTTGACACAACTGCTGCTGAAATTCAGCCGAGCTGAACAAGCAGTAAATCAGCTCCTTACTGCCACCAGCCTTGGGTGAATAGGCCAGGAACTCAGTTGAGCAAACCGCATTTTTCCCATGCTTAACCGGCAGCCAGACCCTCAGGATATGTGGGTTTAACTTCGATAGCAGTACAACTTCCTCTGGCAGAGGCGTTTTGTTGCTCTTGATTGACTCGCCGTGCTCAAGCACTGGGGACTGACCACTATCAAAGGCAGGCAAGCTGTAGTGCTCGAACCATTCATTCGGTGATGCCAGAGGGTTCACCGAACCCTTTTTCTGAACTGCAATGTCAGCCACACAGCCAGCTTTCCATCCCATCGGCACCAACCCTAGCTCGGACTCTTCAAAGCTATCCGGGAATAGCGCTGCGGTGGCGGCGTCCATACCTTCCGGCTCAAGCCCTTCCGCCTTGGCCCGCACGGGGTCGAAATCGACGAACCAGGATTTGAATAGCGCTTGGGCGATGGCTTCCAGGGTAGCGTTGGTTTCGCGTAGTAGCGTGATACGGTCGTCGAGGGAGCCAATCAGTTCAATTATCTTTCCACGCTCATACTCAGGAGCCATGGGAACCGGAAGCGCCCGTAGGTCTTTCAGATTGATGGTTGTCTGAACGGTTGTATTCGCTCGGCTACCAAGCAAATGCTGGGACAACGGTGATCTAAGACAAAGGGCAAGCCAATTTGGGTCGACCTGTTGTTGTGGGTGGATTACTGCCACAGCTCTAGCTACGTTGAAGCCTTTGTGTGCCTCCGAAACTACAGCTACTTGGCCAACGCTACCAACAACAGTGAGCAGAACCTCACCACCTTGCAATCGAGTTCGACCGTACTTTTTTTCAATCTCAGGATCAATTCGCATGAGATCTGATAGCTCGACACGGCCCTCTTTGAAGTTGTTCACTCGAACGATAGGAACACCATGCTCAACGTGCGTACCTGGTTGTACGACACCGTAGGTTACGGAATTTTTTTGAGCCAATTGTTCAAGAGGAACGTAGCTCCAGCCCTGTGGAAGAGTGGGAAGGTCAAAGCTCATACCCCATCCCTCCCAACTTCTGGCGAATCAACTGGTCTAGCTCCGTACCTTTGGCCAGCTGTTCGCCCAACAGGGCGGTGAGATTCTGCATCTTGTCGGCAAAAGCTTCGTCGTCATCCTCCATCGCTTCGGCACCGACATAGCGCCCCGGCGTCAGCACATGGCCGTGCTCGGCGATTTCGGCAAGTCTGACGCTGCGGCAGAAGCCAGGAATATCGGCGTACTCAGCGATCTCGCCGCCGACATCCAGCGGCACCCCGCGCCAATTGGCGACGGTCTGGGCAATGCGTTCGATGTCGCTGTCGAGCAGCTCGATTTGCGCCCGGCTAACGTTGTTACCCAGCTTGCGCGCGTCGATGAACAGCACTTCGCCGGGGCGTGCAACTTTCTGCTTGGCCAAAAACCACAGGCAGGCCGGGATCTGGGTGTTGAAGAACAGTTGGCCGGGCAACGCGACCATCACTTCGACCACATCGGCCTCGACCATGGCGCGGCGAATATCGCCTTCAGTGTTTTGGCTGGAACTCATCGAACCGTTGGCCAAGACGATGCCGGCGCGGCCGCTGGACTTGAGGTGAAACAGCATGTGCTGCAGCCAGGCATAGTTGGCATTGCCTTGCGGCGGGCTGCCATAAACCCAGCGCGGATCGCCTTCGAGGCTACCGTGCCACCAGTCACTGATATTAAACGGGGGGTTGGCCAGGACGAAGTCGGCGCGCAGATCGCTGTGCTGGTTGCGGATAAAGGTGTCAGCCGGCTCACGGCCAAGGTTGAAGTCGATGCCGCGAATGGCCAAGTTCATCGCGGCCAAGCGCCAGGTGGTCGGGTTTGACTCCTGGCCGTAGATGGAGACGTCACCGAGTTTGCCGCCATGGGCCTCGATGAATTTTTCCGACTGGACGAACATGCCGCCGGAGCCGCAGCAAGGGTCGTAGACCTTGCCGTGGTGTGGATTGAGCACGGCGACCAGGGTTTTGACGATACTGGCTGGGGTGTAGAACTGACCGCCTTTCTTGCCTTCGGCACTGGCGAATTGGCCGAGGAAGTATTCGTAGACCTGACCGAGCAGGTCGCGGGCCTGGTGGGCGTCGCCACCGAAGCCGATGGTCGAGATCAGATCGACCAGTTCACCGAGCTTACCGTCGGGTAGCTGGGCGCGGGCGTAACGCTTGTCGAGGATGTTTTTCAGGGGCGGGTTTTCTGCTTCGATCCCGGCCAGGGCCTCGTCGATGCGCTTGCCGATGTCTACCTGTTTGGCGGCGGCGCGCAGCGAATCCCAGCGGGCCACTTCCGGTACCCAGAACACATTCACTTCTTTGTAGTAGTCGCGCTCTTCCAGCTCGCTGGCCAGCAGTTCGGAGTCCTCACTGCCCAGGTAGTAGTCGTCGCTGCCATCAGCAAAGCGCCGCACCAGCTCCGCGCGACGGCCAGCAAAGCTGTCAGAGATATATTTAAGGAAAATAAGGCCTAGGACGATGTGCTTGTACTCAGCCGCATCCATGTTGGCGCGCATCTTATCAGCGGTAGCCCACAACGTTTTTTGCAGGTCCTGCAGGTTATTACTGGTTTGAGAGACCGCGGCCTTACGCCCAGGCTTCGTCTTTACCGGCTCAGGCTCTGGGGTGACAAGACTTTCGCTCGACGAAAAACGAGCACGTGCCTGATTGAGCGCGTCTTCAGCAAGACTGCTGGCGGTCTGTTGGGCACCCTTTTGATCCGTCATGGACTACTTCCTACATTCGACGCAGATAAATTGCGTGGTAAAAATTGAAAACCCGACTACAGAGGTCCAGGCGAAGATTTCCGGCATGATAACGGGTCACCACCTGTTTCGTCTGAGTTGTAACGACGAAGAGAACGCGATCTACCTCGCAAGGCAGGGACTAGCCCGAATAGGTGTGTCAGCCCAGCGAGCTTGCAAGGCCTCAAAAAAACCACAGCGATTTGACCGGTATTCCAACTGGTATTCCAACCAAAAAAAACAACCTAAATTTAGCCTGCTAATCAACAGCCTACGGAGCCAATTCAGCTTCCCCCGGCTCAACATCTAAAGACGTCCAAGGGCATCTTTTGTGCCTGAATCAGTAAATACGTGGCCTCCAGAGCTTTTGCGGCTTTGAGATTTTTTGAGTTCCAGCCATTCGGATAGTGACCTGACCATAGAGGGGTTGATGGAGGGTAAGAAAGGGTTTATCTCGGCTGGCAATATCTCTCCGCACTGGGTAAAGCGCAGCTGGATGATGCGGCGCTGGAGATGATGCGTTGAGCTCGAATCGAGTCCAAAGCTTGGCCGCCGCTACACAACCTCACTAGCGGCCATATCATCGAATTGAGGAAAGCGCTCCTTCAATCGCTCGATAGTTGCTCTCCATTTCGGCGTCTTGGGCCGGCAAACCGTATTCTGATTCCCGAACATTCCAATCTCACGAACCGCCATGCTAACCGGAACGGTTTGTAGCCACTGGACCGGGACAAAATATTCACAGTGCTCAGGATCATGAATGAACTCGGCGTGATAGTTGGCGCGGACCGCGACTTGCATCACCGGCCGCTCCTCGCCATCCTTCATCACCCTGAATTCACTTGCTGCGACAGCAGGGCCAAGCACGCGACCTACCCCCACATAACCTTGCTGGGGAATATTGATCCACACACGATCCTCCGCGGACAACAGCTGGAGCGTCTTGCTGTACCAGGAACCTCCACCGCCGGATATGAACCCGAACTCCACAGCATCGGCCCATGAGCGTGAATCCGAGTCTCCAAACGAGCAGTAAAACTCGCCGTTCCAAGGCTCACTCAGCCCTTGGCTGGCAGACGCGGCATTCACTTGGGTCTGCACCGGATCGAGCAGCCAAGATCTACTCAGCAATTGCTGCTCGCCTGCCTGAAAGACTTGGAAGCAGAGTACGTTGATAGGAATGTCGCGCTTGCTAAGGTATTGCACGATCCGCTCGCTACTCGCATCCAACTCTGTGGCGACGATTATTAACTGATGGCTGGCATTCAACTCATCGTCATCTAACACGCGACCGAAACGTGTTTGGAAGTCGGCAGAGAGGCTTTGCCCTGGACGGAAACGTTGGTAAATCGCAGCAATATCGCTTTCGGTCAGGCCATCTACCCAGGCGGCGTAATCGAGTGTTTGAGCAACCACCTCGCGAGGGGTGCGGTCTCGTTTGAGCTCAATCAGCACAAGGCTGCCGTCAGGCGCGACAGCTAGGAGGTCGATGCGCCCACCCGCATCCGTAAGTTCTTGCCGTCCTACTAGCATCCATTCTTCGGACAGAATACTCGGCGAGTTGACGATCATTTCCTCTAAAATGTGCTCACTTGGCAATTGGCTTTGGTACAGTTTTTTTGGTGCAGAGCCAACGGTCCAAACGTCGGTTTTGATGGGCACGGAGCATTCCTTGATCGCAATGGTTGGCGCTAGTGAAGCATGGATCTGAGAGGCGTTGATAGCTGTTCTTCGGGCACGTCAGAGCCTGGCCATCGTGGAAGTTACGCTTCTGACGACGCCGTTAACGACGGTATCATCAAGGAAGGCAAACCCGGGCAGGACAAAATCTTGATAGATAAGCCCAACGGGAGTATTTCTCTTCGTGCGCAGGCCGCGATGGAATGAGCCGATTTTCCAGACTCTATAAAAAGACTACGGCGCCGTAGTGTCCGCCCAAGTCACCTTGTGTAAGTCAGGCCGAAATGCGGCTACCCCACAAGCGCTCGATATAGCTGCCAGCAGGGCGTAAGCCATCCTTCGCGGGAAGTCTGGACCAACTATCCGCCTACAATAATTTTTTCTGACCTGAGCGATACTTAATCCGTCCGGCGAGTCTTGGCTAAACACCGAACAAGCAGAATAAAAACAGGCTAGCGATAGTTAGCCGACCCTGACAGTCATGCTGAAACCCTGTGGCTTCACCGCCACAACAGCCCAACTAAAGCAAACCGCTTTGTTGCAGAAACGCTTTAGCCACCCCCTCAATAGCCTCCCGCCCCACATCAACACGCGAATTAAGCCCCGCAATCGTCCCATCATCCAGCTTCGAAGAAAGCGCATTCAGCAATTCCCCAACCTTCGGATTCGCCTCAAGCACCTCTGTCCGAATAACAGGCGTCAACGCATAACCAGGAAAGAACCCCTTATCATCCTTCAACACCACAAACCCAAAAGCCGGAATCCGCCCATCGGTAGACAGCACCAACGCCAAATCAACCTGACCATCCCTGAGCGCCTGATACGTCAACCCACCATCCATCCGCACAATATTCTTCCGTTCGAATTCAAACCCGTACTCCTCCTGAAGAGGACGCAGGCCATCGGGCCGGGAGAAGAACTCGGCATTCGACGCAAATTTGTACGATTTGCCCGCTTCGATGTTTTTTGCCAGATCGCTGATCGTGACGACGCCATCCTTTTCGGCGTCGACTTTGCGCATGGCCAGTGCGTAGGTGTTATTGGCCTTGGAAGGATTCAGCCAAGTGATGCCCTTTTGCGCGTCCAGTTCGCTGATTTTTTTGTAGGTTTCCTCTGCGCTGAGTTTGTCGGTGACTTTGTTGTAAGTAATCAGGGAGGTGCCGGTGTATTCCCAATACACATCGACCTGGCCGTTCTCTTGTGCCGCGCGCAGTACTGATGAACCGAGGTCCGCGCGTTTATCGACCTTGTAGCCGTTGGCGCGTAGTAGTTGTGTGGTCATTTCGGCGACCAGTTGCTGTTCGGTAAATTTCTTGCCGCCGACGACAATTGTAGTGTTGGCAGTAGCGTTGCCGACAACACCGGCAACGAGACTAAAGCTGAAGATCAGACTGGCCAAGATTCGATTAATCATCGTGCACCTCATGTTATTGATTTAGGTGAAGGGTGTTCGGATTCATTGGCGTCCGGCCATGCGCAAGCCTCGGGAGACTGCAAGGGTTTGAATCAAGCCGCAGCCCAGATCGACGGCAATTGCCAGGAGCGCGGTCGATACGGCGCCGGCGAGCATCATGCCGAAGTCGTTCAGGTCGATTCCGGTGAAGATCAACTCGCCGAGTCCGCCGCCGCCCACCAGGAAGGCCAGCGGTGCGGTGCCGACGTTGATCGCCAGTGCGGTGCGGATGCCGGCGAATATCACGTTCAGTGCATTGGGGATTTCGACTTTCCACAGCGTTTCCCGTGGCGTCATGCCCATGGCTTCGGCTGCTTCGACCAGATGCTGCGGCACCGCGCGCAAGCCTTCGTAGGTGTTGACCGCGACGGGAAGCAAGGTCGCGACAAACAAGCCGATGATGGCCGCGCCGCTGCCAACGCCGATCAAGCTCATGGCCAAGGCCAACAGTGCGAGCTTTGGAATTGCCTGCCCTACGTTCAGCACCTGCATGCTGGCCATGGCATAACGCTGGTTCGCCGGGCGGCTCATCCACACACCCAACGGAAGCGCAATGGCGATGGCCAACACGCCGCTGACGGCGACGATCTGCAAATGCTGGACGGTCAGGTAGCTGATGTCGTCCCAGTAGAACTGCAGTCCCTGCCAGAATCGGTTGAGTAAGTCGGCCATGGTCAGTGCACCGCCGGAGTGATGTTTTCAACCAGTCGCGCGAGGATGTCAGCCTGGTGCACATAGCCGACAAAGCGTCCGTCGCTGTCGTTGCAAAGCGCCCAGTCCTGGCCGCGACCGAGCAGTTGCGAGAGCACCTGGCGCAGGTCATCGCCCGGTTTGACGACCAGGTGCGAGTGCGCCGCGATGCCGCTGTTGCTGCCGACGATCTGCATGTGTTCGCGCGGCGCGATCTTGCTGACGACGTCCGCCGCGCGCAGCAGGCGCAAGCGTTTCATGATCCGATCGCCGCCCATGAAGTTCGCCACGAAGTCGCTGTTGGGCCGCGCCAGCAAATCATCCGAGCTGCCAAATTGCTGGATTTTGCCGTTGTGGAACAGGGCGACGCAGTCGGCCATCTTCACCGCTTCGTCGATGTCGTGACTGACGAACAACACGGTCTTGTTGACGAGGCGCTGGATGCGCATGAATTCGTCCTGGATTACTTCGCGGTTGATCGGGTCGATGGCGCCGAAGGGCTCGTCCATCAGCATCACCGGCGGATCCGCAGCCAGCGCCCGCGCTACGCCGATGCGCTGCTGTTGCCCACCGGACAGCTCACAGGGATAGCGCTTGAGAAACTTCGCCGGATCCAGCGCGACCACTTCCAGCAACTCGGCGGCGCGTTTACGGCTTTTGCTCTTGTCCCAGCCCAACAGATTGGGCACGACGCAGATATTTTCCTCGACGGTCATATTCGGGAACAGGCCGACTTGCTGGATCACATAGCCGATGGAGCGTTTGAGGGTGACGCTGTCCATTTCGGAGGTGTCGCGACCATTGATTCTGATGGTGCCGGACGTCGGCGTGATCAGTCGGTTGATCATTTTCAGCGTCGTGGTTTTGCCGCAACCCGATGGCCCGAGCAGTACGCAGATCTGTCCCTCTTCGACATTGAATGAGACATCTTCTACCGCCGTGACAGCGCCGAATTGCTTGTTCAGGTTTTCGATCTGGATCACGTCGTCGCTTCCTTCATTCGGCCGGTGGCCAGTTTGTTCTTGTTCAAGCCGTTGGGCGTCAGCAGGCGCTGCAAGCCGTACAGCGCATAATCGGCGGCGATGGCGATGACGCTGATGACGATCGCACCGGCCAGAAGCTGTCGAGTATCCGATTGCGCGATGCCGCGAATGATCAGGCTGCCGAGGCCGCCGGCGCCAATGTAAGCGGCGATGGCTGCGATCCCGATGTTGATGACGGTGGCCATCCTCACGCCGGCCATGATCAGCGGCACCGCAATCGGCAGCTCAACCTTGCGCAGTCGTTGCCCGGTCGACATACCCATGCCGATGGCGGCTTCACGCAAGGCGGGGTCGATGTTGGCGATCGCCGTGGTGGTGTTGCGGATGATCGGCAACTGGGAGTAGAGAAACAGCGCAATGACCGCCGGCACCACGCCGATGCCGTAGCCGATCTGCGAGAGCGCCGGAATCATCAGCCCGAACAGCGCGGCGGAGGGAATGGTCATCAGAACCGCGGCGAAGGCAAGGACCCAACGGCGTGTTCTGGGGTGCTGGGAGATGAAGATCCCCACGGGCACGCCGGTCAGAATTGCCAGCCCCACCGCTACCGCCACGATGAACAGGTGCTGGCCGAGTAGCAGACCGATCAGCCCAGCGTTTTCCAGAATGAAACTCAAGGTTTCCATGAGGGTTGTGCCTTCTGTACGTCATTGTTGTTTTTATCGGTCGCGCATCTGGAGTGAACGCCGTGTCTGGACGAAACAGTACCGCGCCCGTACAAGCACTCTGAGCTTGGAGTTCGACGATTTCTATCAAAAAATCGACGTGACGCAACCAGCTTGCATGAAGTGCAACGCTTTGCAGTGATGGCAGATCGCTGTAGGCGCGGTCGTCAAATGAACAGGCTCGCCGGAGTTCTTCGCTTGGCGGGCCGAGTCATTAGCTAGCTATGGGATTTTGCGGAGTGCGTGGTCCGGAGGATTTATGGAGGATGTTCCGTGTAAAGAAATCAGGAGTGAGCATCATCAAATTTCCGCCGCTCCTCTCCGGGCGTACAGCCCCAGACACGACGGTAAGCAGCGCCCAGATGGGATGCCGAAACGAACCCGCAGCTGTAGGCAATCGACGCAATGGGCTGGGTACTTTCACGCAGCAACCGCCGTGCTTCGTTCAACCGCAGCTCCAGATAGAACTTCTTCGGCGTCATGCCAAAGTGCTGATGCCACAGACGTTCGAGTTGCCGATGGGAGAGATTGCAGCGGTCGGCGATTTCTTCGATGCCGACGATGTTCTCCAGATTGTTCTCCATGAACGCGATGGCGGCGGTCAGCCGGCGATCGTGGATGCCGAACCGCCACTGGATCGACATCCGCTGATGCTCTTCCGGCGCACGTATCCGGGCGTGCAGAAATTGCTCGGCGATACTCGCCGCGAGCTGGTTACCGAAATCGAGCGCGATCTGCGCCAGCATCAGGTCAATCGCCGCCGTGCCCCCGGCGCAGGTCCAGCGGTTGTCATGGTTGACGTATAGCTCCCGGGTGACTTCGATCGTCGGGAATTCTTCGGAGAACTGACCGATGGATTCCCAGTGCAAGGTACAGCGCTTGCCCTCCAGTAAACCGGCACGGGCGAGGATGAAAGTGCCGGTGCTCAGCGCTCCTACGGTGATCCCGCGCGAGGCGGCACGCTGGAGGAAACGCAGGATTTTCGGTGGTTTCTGATGCTCGATGTCCAGGCTCGCCAGAACGAACACGCGATCCAGTTCCGGCGCCTGATCAACCGGCACAGTGTGGATTTCGATGCCGCTGCTGGAGCTGACCGGTCCGCCCGTTTCAGTCAGCAGGGTCCACTCATAAAGCGGTTTGCCGGACAGCCGATTGGCCGCACGCAGCGGCTCACTGGCACCCGCCAGTGCCATCATGGAGAACTGCGGGAGAATGAGCAGCCCGATTCGCTTGGTCGTACAGTTATTCACAGACGTCGCTGAATCGATGGGGGCTGTCATCGCCAGATCCTTTCATGGGGCCAGCCGTTCGAGCGAACGGCTTTCGACCCGCATGTTAGGGGCTGGGCACGCATTCAGCCAGACAGGACAAGCCCCGCGAGGCTGGGGAATCGCTGCGAGACCTCGATACCCGAGGTCTCGCAGGAGAATGGCGAGCGGATCAGGCCCGTGCGCGGATGGCTTCGTCGATGCTCTGGATCATCGATTTGAACACCGGGTGGTCGGCCTGATTCTGCTGACCATGCTGCATCTTCGAAATGATCAACGCGTGCGGGCCGGCATCGCCCGGATAGTTTTGATGCAGACGCACGGACTCCGACGGCATGTGCAAAGTGTTGTCAGCGCCGTGAATGATCAGCGCGGGCGGGAAGCCTTTTGCGCCTTCGATGGATTGCTCCGGGTCATATTGCACGTAGGACTTGTAGGATTTCGCCGTCACGTGGGTGCAGCCCGGCCAACGGTCCGCGCCGCCCGCTTCGGTGTAGCCGCCCAGTTGCTGGTCGACATAGGCCTGGGTTTCCGGATCCAGCGGGTAGTAACCGAGTCGGGTCTCATCGGTGCCGGTGTCGAACGGCGGGATCGGCGCGTCATCGGCGAGTTGCGCGATGGCCGCATCCGCTGCCGCCGGATCTGCGCGCAAGGCCTGCAATTTGCGGATGTTGGTGTAGCTCATCGGCACCCAGAAGCGGATCTGTTCGGCGCCGGCCGCGGCGAGTTCAGCCACCGCTCCAAGGCTTGCCACCGAGCCCATCGCCCACGATGCGACTACCGGCATCTCACCGAAATTTTCCCGCGCCCACGCAACGGCCCCCAACACTTCATCTTTCTGGTCTTCGAGAATGACGTTGGTGATGACTTTATCGCCGGACTCGATGGTGTTACGGATGTGCTTGTTGGAAAAGAAGCCTGCGACGTCGTACGTCATGACCCGATAACCAAGGGCCGCCAGGGCGCGACCGAACAACTGGCCATACATCGTGACTCCGCCGGTGAAGCCGGAGTTGAAAATTACCGGTGGCAGTTTTTGCGACGCAGCATCGCGTTGTTCCGGCTGAAATACCGTGCCTTTGAGGCTGAGTGTTTCATCGCCGTAGTTGACGCTGAAGTTGATGTCTCTTGTTGTAATGTTCGTCATTTCTGAGTGATCTCGAAGTGAGAGGTGTGGGCGTAGATCAACTTGCCAACTGGCCAGACGCTCCTCGCAGAAGTTGGCCAACAGGAATTTCGGTTACTCGGGAAACATGCAGGGCAACGGCATCAACAAAGTTGAACGCCTTTTCCAGATTGAACCGCTCGGAATACTTCATCCCCTCGTTGTCTGTTCCGACATGAGGGGCATCGGTGGCTTCCAGCAGGATCTTGTCTGCGCCGACTGCGCGGACGATTTGCGTCACGAAACGAGCGGTTTCTTCGGGACGGCTGCTGGTTCGATAGCCGGGCCCCTTGAAGCACACGTTGCCGCGTACGCTGGCTTCGGCAAGCAGCGCGATCCAGGCAGGCTCGGTGATGCCCCGCTCGGGGTGGCAAGTGCCAAGGTGATCGATGACGACCCGCACATCGCAAGGGATCTGGCGCAGTACGCGCAAATTCGTCTCGGCTTCTTTCGCGTAAATGTGCAGATGTTGATGCGGTTGCAGGCATTGATAAAACGCCAGCCATTGCTCATCGCTGAACTGGGTGGGAGAAACGCTTTCCGGCCGTGCATCGTGCAAAACGATGCGGGCGCCAATCACCTGTGGGTGCGAGAGCCGTTCTTTGGTGGCGTAAGCCGGATATGCCTTGATCGTGCCCACTAACCTAACGCCGCCGTAGCGCTGAGGGTCGACTGCCTGAAGATTCTTGAGTTCGTCAAACGAGGCAAATACGTTTTCCGAGTCCGGCAGAATACTGAGATGGACGTTATTGATCAGCGTCGGAGCAATACCGGCAGCCATCAGGTTATCCAGATAAGCCGTCAGGGAGTGCGGCTCAGGTAATGCATAGGGCAACGCAGCGGACACTCGGCGCAGGTCGTGCGAAGTAAAAAAATGAACGTGACTGTCTGTTCTTTCAATCAACGGCAGCATGATTTTTGTTTCCTGCATTTGTGCGAAAACAATAATCGCCGCCAGTCTTTCGTCGCTCCCGCCAACTCGACGTCTAGTATCAAAATTTCGCCATGCGCGAATTTGTGAGCAAAGATGTTTTGAGAAGCAGCGCTTGGATTTGCAGGCATTGAAGCCGTTAGCGGTTTATGGGTAGCGGCCCGTCAGAAAGCATGGCGAAAAATTGATGCGCCTGTTTCGACATGAATTTTTCTTCACCGCACCACGCGCCGCGAACCGATAAAATCCCCCTGCTCATTCAAGAAACTACGGTTCGCCCGCGCTCCTAGCGGGCTTTTTTTTGTCTGCCATCCAGCAC
Source organism: Pseudomonas sp. NDM (assembly GCF_003105095.1). Lineage (NCBI taxonomy): Bacteria > Pseudomonadati > Pseudomonadota > Gammaproteobacteria > Pseudomonadales > Pseudomonadaceae > Pseudomonas > Pseudomonas sp. NDM. Next base: position 66,571 of record NZ_QETJ01000015.1, read on the forward strand.
ACCTTGCCGCTCCCCAGCATATGCGCGACTCTGCCTGCAGATCCCTCGCCAAGGAGCGCTCGATGCCGCTGTTATCCCTGCCCTGCCCGCGCCTGACGCTGGCGATCCTCTCCCCCGATCAGGCCGAGCTCGAAAGCGCGTTCTACCAACGCAACCAGCGGCACCTGGCGCGCTGGTCGCCCATCCGCACCACCGACTACTTCTCCACCGCCAACATCCGCCGTCGTCTCGAGATCCAGGCCAGCGCCTTCGAGGCCGGATTGGCGATGCATTTCGCGCTGCTGTCGCCGGACGGTCAGCAGATGATCGGGGCGTGCAATTTCAGCGGGATAATTCGGGGGGCGTTTCAGGCGTGTTATTTGGGTTATCACATCGATGAGGCGCATCAGGGGCTGGGTTTGATGCAGGAGGGGCTGGAGGCGGGGATTGGTTATATGTTCGATGTGCAGAATCTGCATCGGATCATGGCCAATTACATTCCGGGCAATGAGCGCAGTGCGCGTTTGCTTGAGCGTTTGGGTTTTGAGCGTGAGGGCTATGCGAAGGCGTATCTGAACATTGCCGGGCGTTGGCAGGATCATGTGCTGACGGCGCTGGTCAATCCGGGGTTCGAGGCGCCGGATCAGCGGTGGTCGCGGCGCCTGGGTTGAGTTGCACGAAACCTGTCAGACAAAAATCCTTTCAGCTCTCGGGTTTGCGGCCGATACAGACCTGCTAACACCCCTGCTGGCTCAAAAGAACAACAATCTTCCAGCTTAACTGACGACCAAGAAACCCAACGTTTCTGGAGGATTTGCATGAATAGCTGGTTCGGTAACATCAGCGTGAACATGAAACTCGGCCTGGGCTTCGGCCTGGTGCTGGCCCTGACCTGCATTCTGGCGCTGACCGGCTGGACCAGCCTCGGCGGCCTGATCGACCGCAGCAACTGGATGAGCGACATCACCCAGCTCAACGCCGGCCTGACCAAACTGCGCGTGGTGCGCCTGCAATACATGCTGACCAATGGCGACGAAACCGCCGCGCAGAATGTGCAGACCACTCTGGAAAGTTTCGCTGCGCAGCAGCAGGCGCTGATCAGCAAATTCAAGAGCCCGGAGAACGTCGCGCTGCTCAAGCAGCAGGCCGCGACTATCGCTGAATACCAGACCTCGCTGAACAAAATGCGCAACGCCTATCGCACCGGCAACAGCGCCCGCGACACCATGAGCGTCAACGCTCAGACCGCGTACAACCTGATCGAATCGATCAGCCAGCGCGTGCAGCAGATGGAGTTGAGCGATCAGCGTTTCGAGCAGTTCCAGGCTGTCACCGCTGCCAAGGAAGCGTTCATCCTCGCGCGTTATGAAGTGCGTGGTTACACCGCGACCAGCAACGCCGAGACCGAACAGAAAGCCGTCGGCCAGATCGATGCGGCCATCGCCAGCCTCAAACCGCTGAACGCGCAATTTGCCGCGACTCAGCAGGATGCCCTGCGCCAATTGGAAACCGCGTTGACCAGCTATCGCAGCGCGTTGATGGCGTACAAGAACGCCAACACCGATGCGGTGCAGGCGCGCAAGGAAATGACCGATCAGGGCACCACCATCGTCGCCCTGAGCGAGCAGCTGTATCAGATTCAGCTTGATCGCCGTGACGCTGAAAGCGCCCAGGCGCGCACCTTCCAGTTGATCAGCACCTTGCTGGCGCTGTTGGTTGGCGTGATTGCGGCGGTGATCATCACCCGTCAGATCACCCGTCCGTTGCAGGAAACCCTGGCCGTGGTCGAGCGCATCGCCAGCGGCGACCTGACCCAGAACGTCACCGTCACCCGTCGCGATGAGCTCGGCGTGTTGCAGCAAGGCATCGCACGCATGGGCGTGACCCTGCGTGACTTGATCAGTGGCATCCGGGACGGCGTCACCCAGATTGCTAGCGCCGCCGAAGAGTTGTCGGCGGTGACTGAACAGACTAGTGCGGGTGTGAACAGCCAGAAAGTCGAGACCGATCAGGTCGCCACCGCGATGCACGAAATGACTGCCACCGTGCAGGAAGTTGCGCGCAATGCCGAGGAAGCGTCGCAAGCCGCTGCCGCAGCGGACGGCGAAGCCCGTGAAGGCGACAAGGTGGTGAATGAGGCCATCGCGCAGATCGAGCGCCTGGCCAGCGAAGTGGTGCGTTCGACCGAAGCGATGAGCGTGTTGCAGCAGGAAAGCGACAAGATCGGCAGCGTCATGGACGTGATCAAGGCTGTCGCCGAACAGACCAACCTGCTCGCGCTCAACGCCGCGATCGAAGCTGCGCGTGCCGGTGAAGCCGGGCGCGGTTTTGCCGTGGTCGCCGATGAGGTGCGTGGTCTGGCTCAGCGCACACAGAAATCCACCGAGGAAATCGAAGGTCTGGTCGCCGGTCTGCAGAACGGTACCCAGCAAGTCTCGGCGGTGATGAACAACAGCCGCGCGCTGACCGATAGCAGCGTCGCCCTGACGCGCAAGGCCGGCGCCTCGCTGGAAAACATTACCCGCACGGTGTCGAACATCCAGTCGATGAACCAGCAGATCGCTGCGGCGGCTGAACAGCAAAGTGCAGTGGCTGAAGAGATCAGCCGCAGCATCATCAACGTCCGCGACGTGTCCGAACAGACCGCCGCAGCGAGTGATGAGACGGCAGCGTCGAGTGTTGAACTGGCGCGGTTGGGTGGTCAGTTGCAGCAGATGGTCAGCCACTTCCGCGTTTGATTTTGGTTTTGCGCTGTAGCTGAAACCGAATCGCGAGCAGGCTCACTCCTACAGGTCCCAGGTCGAACACAAAATCTGTGAACATCTCGGAAACCGTGTAGGAGTGAGCCTGCTCGCGATTGCGGTGGATCAATCAAATCAAAGCTGCCTGACACTCCGCCTTCGCGAGCAGGCTCGCTCCCACATTGGATTTGTGTGCCACGCTGGATTCTGAGCACACCGCAGATCCCTTGTGGGAGCGAGCCTGCTCGCGAATGCGGTTTAAATGACAGAGCAGATTTTCAGACCTGCCACGGATTGATCACTTCAATCCCGGAAAACTCGAAATCCCGAACATTACGTGTAGCAATCGCAGCTCCGTGGCCTCGGCAGATCGCTGCGATTTGCGCATCGGCCATTGCAATCCCCCGCCCCTCCGCCTCTGCATCGGCGACCAGCGTCGCGTACTCGACGGCCGCGTGCGCATCGAATGGCAAAATCCGCCCGGCAAAATCCTCTTCGAACATTGCCAACGCGTGGGCCTGGAGTTTTTGTTTGCGCTTGCCGGAAGGTAATCGAGCGATGCCGTGCAGTATCTCCGCCACAGTGATCGCGCTGATGGCCAGGTCCATGGCCGGTTGCGCATCCACCCAGGCCAGCACTTGAGCCTCGGGTTCGATGCGCATGAATTCGGATAGAACGTTGGTATCGAGCACTATCATTCAGAGAAGTCCACACCGACCGGTTTCTCTGCACGCGCAGGCAGCTCGAGGTCGACTCCGCCCTCGGCGCTGAAACGCTGGTGAATCCGACTGCCGAGCCCTCCGGCACGATCAACCTTGGTGAGCGCTCGGCCCAGAATCAGCCGAGCTTCTTCTTCCATGGAATGTCCATTGTGTGCAGCGGTAATGCGCAGCTGCTCCTTGAGCGTCTCGTCAAGGTTTCGAATAGTGATGCTAGCCATGTCGTCCTCCTGCAATCAATGAAATCATTGATTGCAGGCTAGCATATTCAGGTTTGATTGAAGTGAGGCCCGCCGAACGGCAGTGCCATCTCAAATACACCGGGATGCCCTTGTAGGAGTGAGCCTGCTCGCGATAGCGGTGGGTCAGTAACAGGTAGGCTGACTGACACTCCGCTATCGCGAGCAGG
>NZ_QETJ01000016.1:0-67082 GCF_003105095.1 Pseudomonas sp. NDM
GATTGTTATCGCGAGCAGGCTCACTCCTACATTTGAAACGCGTTCCCCTGTAGGAGTGAGCCTGCTCGCGATAGCTCCATTACAGGCTAAGAAGATCCATCAGGCAGAGGCCACCCTGGCAAACCCCGCCCGAATCTTCTCTTCCGGCAAGTCATCGGCGATAAACACGATCACACTCTCTCGCGCTTCGCCTTCGGCCCATTCGGTGTCCCAGTCGAAACCATAGAGTTTCAGCACACCCTGAAACACCAGCCGTCGATCTTCCCCGGCGATATTCAGCACGCCTTTGTAGCGCAGCAATTGCTTGCCGTGCTCTTCCAGCAGTTCGTTCATGAACTCGCTGAGCTGATCAATATCCAGTGCCTGATCGGTGCGCAGCACCAGGCTGGAGATGCGATCGATCGAGGGTGCCTTGCTCACCGGACGCAGGCTCAAACCGCCGCCCAGATCAGCATTGAGGTTGAAGCCGCGCACATCCAGCAGTTCGGCCAGATCAATGTTGCCATGCTCGACCACGCGGATCGGCGCGCGACGGTTGATTCGCGTAAGGCGTTCGCTCAATGCGGTGAACGTCGCCTCATCGACCAGATCGGTCTTGCTCACCAGCAAGCGATCGGCGAAACCGATCTGCGCCTGGGCGATGGTCTGGGTCAGGTGCACATCGGCGTGAGCGGCGTCGACCAAGGTGATGATGCCGTCGAGCAGATAACGCTCGCGCAGCTCTTCATCGATGAAGAACGTCTGCGCTACCGGCGCCGGATCGGCCAGACCGGTGCATTCGATCACCAGACGATCGAAGGCGATTTCGCCACTGTCCAGGCGCTCGAGCAGCAAGTACAGCGCCTTGGTCAGGTCGGTGTGAATGGTGCAGCAGACGCAGCCGTTGGCCAGGGTCATGACCTGCACCGGCTCGTCACCGAGCAGTTGGGTGTCGATCCCGGCGTCGCTGAATTCGTTCTCGATCACGGCGATTTTCAGACCGTGCTCGGCTTTCAGTAAATGACGCAGCAAGGTGGTCTTGCCGGCGCCGAGGAAACCGCTGAGTACCGTTACCGGAATGGGAGAAGACAAAACCTGATCTCCTTAAAGAAACACAAAAACAAATGTGGGAGCGAGCCTGCTCGCGAAAGCGGTGTGCCAGTCAAATCACTCATCAACTGACTCTCCACTTCGCGAGCAGGCTCGCTCCCACAGGGGATTACCTCAACCGCAGGCTGTCAGCTCAACAGCACTTCGGCCCACCCTTGCCACCGTAACGGGCTTCCTGACGTTCGCGAAAGAACATCTCGTAGCTCATCACCGGTTTGTCCGGGTGCTTGGTTTGCATATGCTCGACGTAGGTGTCGTAGTCGGGCATGCCGACCATCAGGCGCGCGGCCTGACCGAGGTATTTACCGAGGCGACTCAGGTCATTGAACATGCTGCAATCCTCTGGTTACGCATCCGGCAGGGCCTGGAATGGCGATTCTTTATCCGTGCGCTCTTTCTTGCCCCAGGCGGCGATGCCGACCTTGAGCGCGTAGAACAGGATGCTGAAGACCACGAACAGGAACAGCGCGGTGAGTGTGGCGTTGGTGTAGGCGTTGAAGATCACGTGCTGCATCTGCTCGACGCTTTTCGCCGGTGCCAGCACCTGACCGTTGGCCAGCGCATCGCTGTACTTCTTCGCCAGCGAAAGGAAGCCGATCGCCGGGTTGGCGTCGAACAGCTTGATGAAGCCAGCGGTGGTGGTGCAGATCAACAGCCAGGTGGCCGGCAACAGGGTGACCCAGATGTAGCGCTGACGCTTCATCTTGATCAGGACCACGGTGCCGAGCATCAGCGCGATACCGGCGAGCATCTGGTTGGAGATGCCGAACAGTGGCCACAGGGTGTTGATGCCGCCCAGTGGATCGATCACGCCCTGATACAGCAACCATCCCCACATCGCCACACAACCGGCGGTAGCGATCAGGTTGGCGGTCCAGGATTCGGTGCGTTTCAGCGCCGGGACGAAGGAGCCGAGCAGGTCCTGCAGCATGAAACGCCCGGCACGGGTACCGGCATCGACAGCGGTGAGGATGAACAGCGCTTCGAACAGGATCGCGAAGTGGTACCAGAACGCCATGGTGTTTTCACCCGGCAGGACACTGTGCAGGATCTGCGCGATACCGACCGCCAGGGTCGGCGCACCACCGGCGCGAGCCAGGATGGTGGTTTCGCCGATGTCATGGGCAACCGCTTGCAGCGCCTCAGGCGTGATTGCGAAGCCCCAACTGGTGACCATCTGCGCTACTGACGCGGCATCACTGCCGACCACGGCGGCCGGACTGTTCATGGCGAAGTACACACCCGGCTCGATCACCGAAGCGGCAACCATGGCCATGATCGCTACGAACGACTCCATCAGCATGCCGCCGTAACCGATGTAGCGGGCGTTGGTTTCGTTATCCAGCAGCTTCGGCGTGGTGCCCGAAGAAATCAGTGCGTGGAAACCCGATACCGCGCCGCAGGCGATGGTGATGAACAGGAACGGGAACAGACCGCCCTTCCACACCGGCCCGGTGCCGTCGACGAACTGGGTCAGCGCCGGCATTTTCAGCTCGGGCATGGTGATCAGGATACCGATCGCCAGCGCGACGATGGTGCCGATCTTGAGGAAGGTCGACAGATAGTCACGCGGGGCGAGAATCAGCCAGACCGGCAGCGACGCGGCGACAAAACCGTAACCGACCAGCATCCAGGTAATCTGCACACCGGTGAAGGTGAAGGCCTTGGCCCATACCGGATCGGCAGCAATCTGCCCTCCCAGCCAGATCGAACCGAGCAGCAGCAACACGCCGACCACGGAGATTTCGCCGATGCGGCCCGGGCGGATGTAGCGCATGTAGATGCCCATGAACATCGCGATCGGGATCGTCGCCATCACGGTGAAGATGCCCCACGGGCTCTCGGCCAGGGCCTTGACCACGATCAGCGCCAGCACCGCGAGGATGATGATCATGATCAGGAAGCAGCCGAACAGCGCGATGGTCCCGGGAATCCGGCCCATTTCTTCACGCACCATGTCGCCCAGGGATCGGCCGTTGCGGCGGGTCGACATGAACAGGACCATGAAGTCCTGCACCGCGCCCGCCAGCACCACACCGGCAATCAGCCAGAGCGTGCCGGGCAGATACCCCATCTGCGCCGCCAGCACCGGACCGACCAGCGGCCCCGCGCCAGCGATGGCCGCGAAGTGGTGACCGAAAAGAATGTGTTTGTTGGTCGGCACATAGTCCAGACCATCGTTGTTGAGCACGGCGGGGGTGGCCCGACGCGGATCCAGTTGCATCACGTTGTTGGCGATGAACAGACTGTAATAACGGTACGCAACCAGATAAATGGCCACGGCAGCGACCACAATCCACAAGGCGTTGATCGCCTCGCCGCGGCGCAATGCCACTACGCCCAGGGCGCACGCTCCTACGATTGCCAGCACGAGCCAGGGTAAGTGGCGCAGCAGGCTATTATTATTTTTCATTTTTTTATTCCAGCCAGGGTGGACAAGAAAGACAGCCACCCCGAGTTTAGCGCTTACGGCGCCAAAGGCCATACCCCGACATAGGTCTAGACGCGTGAGCGATTGGCTGGCGCACGCATTCGCGGTCTATAGTCAGCGAACCTTCATGAGGATTTGCGCCATGAACGATCACTCCGCCAATCGACGTCGCTTCAAACGTATTGCGTTCGATGCCCGAACCGAGCTGAAACAGGGCGAGTACACCTGGCCGGTCAGGCTGATCGACCTGTCACTCAAGGGATTGTTGATCGAACGGCCGGAGCCGTGGCTTGGTGATAAAGAGCAGGACTTTGCCGTCGACATTCATCTGAGCGATGACGTCGACATCGAGATGGATGTGCATCTGGCCCACGAGGAGAACGGCCATTTGGGGTTCATCTGCCGGCATATCAGCCTGGAGTCGATCCAGCGCCTGCGGCGGTTGATCGAGTTGAACCTGGCGGATAAGGCCGAGCTGGAGCGCGAGTTGGGTGCGTTGATCGAAATCTAGAACCCGCCACCGATCAACTGTAGGAGTGAGCCTGCTCGCGATAGCGGTCTGCCATTCAACATATCATTGACTGATTGACCGCTATCGCGAGCAGGCTCACTCCTACAGGGGAATGGTGGTTATTCGAAGAGCGCGTCGAGGGCTTGTTCGAGGCGAGTGACCGCAATGATCTGCAACCCCGCCGGCGCTTCCTTCGGTGCGTTGCCCTTGGGCACGATCGCGCGTTTGAAACCGTGCTTGGCCGCCTCCTTCAAACGTTCCTGGCCGCTCGGCACCGGGCGCACTTCGCCGGACAGGCCGACTTCGCCGAACACCAGCAGATCATGGGGCAACGGCCGATTGCGCAAACTCGACATCACCGCCGCCATCAGCGCCAGATCCGACGCGGTTTCCAGCACCTTCACGCCACCGACCACGTTGAGGAACACGTCCTGATCGTGGGTCGGGATGCCGCCATGACGGTGCAACACCGCGAGCAGCATCGCCAGACGGTTCTGATCCAGACCCAGCGTCACCCGGCGCGGGTTGGCCAGATGACTGTCATCGACCAGCGCCTGCACCTCCACCAGCATCGGCCGGGTGCCTTCCCACGTCGCCATGACCACACTGCCGGGGACTTCTTCCTGGGCCCGGGTGAGAAAAATCGCCGAAGGATTGGAGACTTCTTTCAGGCCCTTGTCGGTCATGCCGAACACGCCCAACTCGTTGACCGCGCCGAAACGGTTTTTCACTGCACGCAGCAAACGCAGGCGACCGTCGGATTCGCCTTCGAAATACAGCACGGTGTCGACCATGTGTTCCAGCACACGAGGACCGGCCAGAGCGCCCTCTTTGGTGACGTGGCCGACAAGGAAAATCGCCGTGCCGCTCTGCTTGGCGTAACGCACCAGCAACGCCGCGCTCTCGCGCACCTGGGATACGCCGCCCGGTGCCGATTGCAGTTGCTCGGTGAAAATGGTCTGGATCGAGTCGATCACCATCACCTTGGGCTTTTCCTGACGGGCGGTGGCGATGATGGTTTCGATGCAGGTCTCGGTCATCACCCGCAGTTGATCCTGCGGCAGGCCGAGACGGCGTGCGCGCATCGCCACTTGCTGCTGGGATTCCTCACCAGTGACGTACAGCGCCGGCATGCTTTTGGCCAGATTGCACAGGGTCTGCAGCAGAATGGTCGACTTGCCGATCCCCGGGTCACCGCCGATCAGCACCACTGAACCGTCGACCAGCCCGCCGCCGAGGACGCGATCTAGCTCACCGGAGGCGGTGGAAAACCGTGGAATTTCTTCGATGCTGACTTCGGCCAGGGTCTTGATCTGGGCCTGTTGCCCGGCCCAGCCGGTACGTCCGGTGGGTGCCGTGGCGCCGCCGCTTTCGATCATGGTTTCAGTCAGGGTGTTCCAGGCACCGCACTCACCGCACTGCCCGGCCCACTTGGGAAAGGTTGCGCCGCACTCGGTGCAGCCGTACATGCGCTTGGCCTTGGCCATCAGAACCCCCGGAACAAAAGACGCGATGATAACGCAGCCACCACCGATCAGCGCGGCGCAGCGGTACGGATTTCGCCACTGGCCAGACGCGCGGCGCTGTTGCCCAGCGGATCCTCGGCGTTGAGGTCCGCGCCCTTGGCTTGCAATGCATCAAGCAATTCCAGACGCTTGAACAGCCCGGCATACATCGCCGCCGTCTGTCCGGCGCCGTTACGCTGGTCGGGGCTGCAATCGGTCGCCATCAGGCGCCGGGCAATCTGCAACTCGCCCTTGAATATCGCGCCCATCAGCGCCGTGTTGCCACGTTGATCCTGAGCACAGGCGTCCGCGCCTGCTGCCAACAGTCGCTCAACCGCCGGCGCCTGACCGTGATAGGCGGCCAGAATCAGCGCGGTGTAACCCTTGCTGTCGCGAGTATCAAGGGAATAGCCGGACTCGATAAAGGTTTCGAGCATCGGCACATCCCCGCGGCGCGCGGCATCGAAGTAATAAGCCTGCAACTGCGCCTTGATTGCCTCGGGGCTTTGCTCGACCGGGGCCGCCCCCGCAGTGAACGACAGGCACGCGGCCAGGCATGAAAGAAAAATCCGCATCGGGCACTCTCCTTGAACGCACGCGAGGCATGACCGGCCCTCGCGTGCGCCGCATCGCTATCAGTCGGTCAGTTTGGCCGCCAGTGCTTTCACACGGCTGAGGTCGCCCTTGGCCACTTCGGTCACACCGCTGCCGTACTCAGGGTCGGCCTTGTACAGGAACGACAGGATGATGTGCTTGCTCTCGTCATCGGTGGTGGCCAGCGAGCCGCCGAAGCTGTCGATCAGGTCGCGACGCTCCTGCTTGCTGTACGAGCGATACAGATCACCGGCCTGCTTGAAGTTCTGCTCGCGCTGGATCTTCGCCTGCTGGGTGCTGCCGGACAGCGCCGACTGGCTGTAACGCGCCGCTGGCGTCTCTTCACGCGGTTGCAGGCGGCTCGGCTGGTAGTTGACGCCGGACTGGCTGGCGCCGAAATTCATCGCACCGTCCTGATTGCCATTGTTCACCGCAGTTTTCGGCGCATTGATCGGCAATTGCAAAGCGTTGGCGCCGAGACGATACATCTGCGTATCGGCATAAGAGAACACCCGGCCCTGCAACAAACGATCTTCCGAAGGTTCAATACCCGGAACTACGTTGGCCGGCGCCATGGCTACTTGTTCGGTTTCCTGGAAGACGTTGGCCGGATTGCGGTTCAAGATCATTTGTCCAACTTTGCGTTCGGGAATACCCGGCCAGATCTTGGTCGCGTCCAATGGATCGAAATCAAACTTGGACAAATCCTGTGGCTTCAGAACTTGCACGTACAAGTCCCACTTCGGGAAGTTGCCTTTGTTGATATTGCTGACCAGATCATTGGTCATATGGCTGTAATCCTGACCCTGAACTTTTGCGACCTGCTTTGGCCGCAGGTTATTAATGCCCTGCAAGCTCTTCCAATGAAACTTCACATAATGAACTTCATTCTTTGCGTTGATCAGCTTATAGGCATGAACGCCATTGCCGTCCATTTCCCGGTAACTGGCCGGAGTACCGTAGTTGGAATACAGCTCGGTCAGCGTGCGGGTGGCTTCGGGTACATGGGAGAAGAAATCGAACCGGCGCGAATCGTCGTCGAGGTTGGTGCGCGGATCGGGCTTGAAGGCATGCACCATGTCCGGGAATTTGATCGCGTCGCGGATGAAGAAGGTCGGGAAGTTGTTGCCGACCAGATCCCAGTTGCCGTCAGCGGTGTAGAACTTGGTGGCGAAACCGCGCGGGTCGCGCAGGGTTTCCGGGGAATGGTTGCCGTGCACCACCGCCGAGAAACGCACGAACACCGGGGTGCTCTGGCCTGCGGCGAACACCTTGGCCTTGCTCAGGTCGCTGAGGTCGTTGGTCACGGTGAAAGTGCCATGGGCGCCGGTGCCGCGCGCATGGACGACGCGCTCGGGGATGCGTTCACGGTCGAAACGCTGCAGCTTCTGGATCAACTGCACATCCTGCAGCAGCACCGGGCCGTTGGCGCCGGCGGTTTGCGAGTTCTGATTGTCACCGACAGCAGCGCCATTGTCGCGGGTCAGCGGAGCGGCGTTGACCGAAAAGGTCAGCAGGCTGGCGGTCAATACACCGAAAGTGCGGAGATGGGGAAAAGCCCCCAGTCCAGGAGTGGATGTCATATCAGGTTCCTCTGGTTTTATGGGGCGCATCCAGGTGCGCCACGCCAAGGCTAGAGGCCCGTGCCGCGGAACATAAATAGAAAGAACGTAACACCATGATTGAAGAAATTGGCTGTGCAATCAGCGCTTTACCGCGTATTTCGCGCGCGATTGCTGGCATTTTGCAAACTAATCGTCAATTGATGTGTCGATAAAAACGGGCATTGTAAGAAGGTGTTTCGCGCAGGAGGCGTTTCGCTGATTTACACTGCCAACACCAAACTCATCTGTAACAAGGAAATAACTATGGGCGTGCTTAGCGAGTTCAAGGCCTTCGCGGTCAAAGGCAATGTGGTCGATATGGCCGTCGGTATCATCATTGGCGCGGCGTTCGGCAAGATTGTTTCGTCGTTTGTCGGCGACGTGATCATGCCGCCGATTGGCCTGTTGATCGGTGGGGTGGACTTCAGTGACCTGGCCGTCACGCTCAAAGCCGCCCAGGGCGATGCGCCCGCAGTGGTGCTGGCTTACGGCAAATTCCTGCAGACCGTGCTGGATTTCGTGATCGTCGCGTTCGCCATCTTTATGGGCGTCAAAGCCATCAACCGCCTCAAGCGCGAAGAAGCCGTGGCGCCAACCGCGCCGCCGATCCCGAGCAAGGAAGAGCAGCTGCTGGGCGAAATTCGCGACCTGCTCAAAGCGCAGAACGAGCGGCCCTGAAGCATCCGCTGGTCAATAAAACGGCACCCGCGGGTGCCGTTTTCGCTACCAGTAATTTTCCACCGCAACCTGCCCCGGCTTGCGCGTCAGGCTCAGGCGCATGTCGCGCTGCTTGAGCAAGGCGCGGGTGTCATCGATCATCTGCGGATTGCCGCACAACATCACCCGCGAATGCTCTGGCGAAAGCTCGACGCCCGCTGCTCGCTCCAGTTCGCCATTTTCGATCAGCGCAGTAATCCGGCCCTGCAGCGCGCCGGGGTGCGCCTCACGGGTCACAGTCGGGATAAACCGCAATTTGTGCGCATGCTCGCTGAGGTAGTCACGTTGCGCCAACCCGGCAATCAACGCCTGGTAAGCCAGTTCCCGCGCTTCACGCACGCTGTAGACCAGAATGATGCGCTCGAATTTCTCCCAGACTTCGAAGTCCTGCAGGATCGACAGGAACGGCGCCACGCCGGTGCCGGTGGACAGTAGCCAGAGATCGCGACCATCGACAAAGCGATCCAGGGTCAAATAGCCGAACGCCTGGCGTTCAACCATCAGGCTGTCGCCCACCCTGAGCCTGCTCAACTCACTGGTGAACTCGCCCCCCGGCACCACAATGGAAAAGAACTCGAGAAACTCGTCGAACGGCGACGACACCATCGAATACGCGCGCCAAACGGTACTTCCGTTGGCCTTGGTGACGCCCAGGCGGGCGAACTGGCCGGCACGGAAGCGAAAGCCGGGATCGCGGCTGGTGCGCAGCGTGAACAGGTTCGGCGTCAACGGTTGGACATCGAGCAAAGTCTGGGTGGTGTACTTCTCGGCGCTGGCAGTCATGAGGCACTCCTTGAAACGATTGCCCACAGTGTCCCGCAAAATCGCCTTGCCTAACACTCGTGATTGGTAATGGTATTAAGCGGATCAACGCTGTTCATTCGGGACTGCCGCCAGCGTCAGTTATTGAGTAATAACTTTAAATGGCAATTAAAATATAACAGCCTGTATTGCTAAGAACGCTTTATGAAAAAACTTCCAAGTATCAATCTCGAAATAATGTAAGGCGACTCGCAGGAAAGATCCTACACTTCGATTCGTGCCGGATCCTTTGGATCCATTCGGCGCCCGGATATCAGGTTATGGAGGCGATAGTTCATGGAAACGTGGAAGGAATCACAACTCAAACAACTGACGTTTGCCAAAGGCATAGAGGCGGCTTACCCGATACTGTTGAGATTCGCGGAGAACCTTGGGTTTAACTTCTGCGCCATTGCAGTCACCTCGCCGAATCGCGAAGTGCATCTGAATGCCTTGCAAATCAATAATTACCCGAAAGAATGGAACATTCAGTACAACAAAGAGAACTACCGGAACATCGACCCGGTAATAGCGCATTGCAATCACTCAATACTTCCAATCGTATGGGAAGAAAGAGTGTTCGGCGATGCACCCCAGCTGTGGCAGGCGTTGAAACACAATGGACTGCAGCATGGCTGGTCGCAGGCATTCCATGATGAAGCCAGTGGCTTGTGCAGCATCATCAGTCTGGCTCGAACCCACTGCCCGATCAGTCCGCTGGAGCTGTATGAGCATTACGGTTATATCTTTTTCGCCAACCGGCACTTCAGCGAACTGTATGCCCGCACCGTGCCCCTACCGGCCAAGCCCAGCAGGCCGAGGTTATCGTCCAGGGAGCTGGAAATTCTGAAACTGTCGGCCTTGGGCAAGACCGCTCATGACATTTCGAGAATTCTCAGCCTGAGCGAACGTACCGTTAACTACCACGTGCAAAACGTCATCGAGAAACTCAACGTGTGCAACAAGATTTCCGCCGTGATTGCGGCTGCTCGTGCCGGGATCATCTGATAGCCAAGAGTGATCGCGCGACAATCCTGCGAGTATTTACCCGCAAAAAAACGTAACATTCAGGCCTCTCCGAGTGATGACGCACACCGCTTGCATCGCAGTCCACTCGGTAGGATCCCGTCGCACTACATGCTGACAACGGGATAACTGCCGAATATCCTGAGTCCCCGCCCCATGCCTTTGCTAGAGACACCCTTCGCCCAGCTCGACCTGATTCGCCAGCCCGAACAGCAGAATGAACCGCTGCAAGCGTTCGACGCGGCGGACGAATACCTGCTCAATCATCTCGCCAGCGAACAACCGGCAAGCAGCACCCGCGTGCTGGTGCTCAATGACAGCTTCGGTGCATTGGCCATCAGTTTGCTGGGCAAGGTCGAGGTCAGCAGCAGCGGCGACTCGTTCCTGGGTTTCGTCGGACTGGAAAAGAATCTGCTGCGCAACGGCCAGGCGTTCGATGCGATTCGTCCAATCCCGGCCAGTGAGCCCTTGGTCGGGCCGTTTGATCGGGTGCTGATCCGCGTCCCCAAAACCCTGGCGCTGCTGGAAGAACAGTTGATCCGCCTGCAAGGGCAACTGGCTCCCGGCGCGCAAGTGATCGCGGCTGCCATGGTCAAGCATCTGCCCCGTGCTGCCGGCGATCTGCTCGAGCGCTACATCGGCCCGGTGCAAGCGTCGCTGGCTGTGAAAAAAGCGCGATTGCTGATTGCCACACCGCAAACCAAAACACCCGTAACGTCCCCCTACCCCACTCGTTATCGCCTGGATGAACCGGCGATCGAACTGCTCAACCAGGCCAACGTGTTCTGCCGCGAAGGTCTGGACATCGGCACCCGCGCGTTCCTGCCGCATCTGCCGAAGAACCTTGGCAACGCACGAGTCGCCGATCTTGGTTGCGGCAACGGTGTGCTGGCCATTGCCAGCGCGTTGCAGAACCCGGACGCGCATTACACGCTGGTCGACGAGTCATTCATGGCGGTGCAATCGGCGGCCGAGAACTGGCGCGCGGCGTTGGGCGATCGGGAAGTGGTGGTGCGCGCCGGCGATGGTCTGGCCGGGCAGGCGCCGCAGTCGCTGGACGTAGTGCTGTGCAATCCACCCTTCCATCAGCAGCAGGTAGTCGGCGATTTCCTCGCCTGGCGCATGTTCCAGCAGGCGCGCGAGGCACTGGTGGTCGGCGGTGCGCTGTACATTGTCGGCAATCGGCACCTGGGCTATCACAGCAAACTGGCGCGCCTGTTCCGCGGCGTCGAGCAAGTGGCGGCAACGCCGAAATTCGTCATCCTCAAAGCCCGCAAATAAATCCCGGACAAAAAAAACCCTCCGTGAGGAGGGTTGCAAATCCATACCCGAAGGCGCCGGGACGGGATGTTTCAGTGGGTGGTCAAACCTGCGGCATTCATGAACATGCGCATCAGGCTGGCGGCGATAAACAGCACGCCGACACTGCCAACCCAGATCAAGGCCAACCAGCCGAGGCGCTGCCACAGCGGTTTTTTTTCGGCTTCTTCAATGTCGTGCAGGGAATGTTTGCCGGTCATTGCGTCGATCTCCGTTTAGCCAAGGCGTCACTGCGCACGCCTTCGCGAGCAGGCTCGCTCCCACAGGGCAAGCCCAGCATGGGATTAGTGGTAACCGTCTTCGTGGGTCACCTTGCCGCGGAATACGTAGTAGCTCCAGAAGGTGTAACCGAGGATGAACGGAATGATGAACAGCGTGCCCACCAGCATGAAGCCCTGACTTTGCGGCGGCGCGGCGGCGTCCCAGATCGAGATCGACGGCGGCACGATGTTCGGCCACAAGCTGATGCCCAGACCGCTGTAGCCAAGGAAGATCAGCACCAGGGTCAGCAGGAACGGCGTGTAGTTGGCATTGCGTGCCACCGCGCGGATCAGGCCATACAGGGTGACCAGCACCAGAATCGGCACCGGCATGAACCACAACAGATTCGGCATGCTGAACCAGCGCGAGGCAATTTCCGGGTGGGATAACGGTGTCCAGATACTGACAATGCCGATCACCGCCAACAGCACAAACGCCAGCGGCCGTGCCAGATCATGCATTTGTTCCTGCAACTTGCCTTCAGTCTTCATGATCAGCCAGGTGCAGCCGAGCAAGGCATACGCCACCACCAGCGCTGCGCCGCAGAACAGTGTGAACGGCGTCAGCCAGTCCAGTGAGCCACCGGCGAACTGGCGATTGACCACAGGCAAGCCATCGATGAAGGCGCCCAGCGCCACACCCTGAAAGAACGTCGCCGCGATCGAACCACCGATGAAGGCCTTGTCCCACAGGTGACGTTTTTCGTCCTTGGCCTTGAAGCGAAACTCGAAGGCCACGCCGCGAAAGATCAGGCCCATCAGCATGAAGATCAGCGGCAGGTACAACGCCGACAGCACCACCGAATAGGCCAGCGGGAACGCGCCGAACAATGCCGCGCCCCCCAGCACCAGCCAGGTTTCGTTACCGTCCCAGACCGGGGCGACCGTGTTCATCATCACGTCACGGTCGGTCTTGCCCGGCACGAACGGGAAGAGAATGCCGATGCCCAGGTCGAAGCCGTCCATGACCACGTACATCATGATGCCGAAGATGATGATCACGGCCCAGATCAGCGGAAGATCAATACCCATGAGTCAAATCTCCTTGGTCAAGCGAGTGTTGTCTTCGTGCTCGCCCTCGGCCGGATCGTCGGCTGCGGACAGCGGACGCGCCGGGGTGCGTTTCTTGCCTGGACCACCGTCCGGCGTTTCGCTGCCCTCGCTGATCTTCGGCCCCTTGCGTACCAGACGCATCATGTAGCCAAGCCCTGCGCCGAACAGCGCGAAATAGATCACGACGAACATGATCAGGGTGATGCTCATCTGCATGAAGCTGTGGTTGGACGAAGCATCTGCGGTGCGCATCAAGCCGTACACGACCCATGGCTGACGGCCGATTTCCGTGGTGAACCAGCCGGCAAGAATCGCGATCAGGCCGGACGGCCCCATCCACAAGGCCAGATGCAGGAACGGCCGCGAGGTGTACAGCGAGTCACGCTTGCGCAGCCACAGACTCCACAGACCGGTGAAGATCATCAGGAAACCGAGGCCGACCATGATGCGGAACGACCAGAACACGATGGTCGAATTCGGCCGGTCTTCCGGCGGGAATTCCTTGAGTGCCGGCACCTGCTTGTCCAGCGAGTGCGTGAGAATCAGGCTGCCGAGGTAGGGAATCTCCACGGCGAACTTCGTGCGTTCTTCTTTCATGTCCGGCCAGCCGAACAGGATCAGCGGCGTCGCTTCGTCGCCATGGTTTTCCCAGTGGCCTTCGATCGCAGCGATTTTTGCCGGCTGATGCTTGAGCGTGTTGAGGCCGTGGAAGTCGCCGATCACTGCCTGGATCGGCGCGACGATCAGCGCCATCCACATCGCCATCGACAGCATGGTGCGAATCGCCGGGTTGTCCCTGCCGCGCAGCAAATGCCAGGCTGCCGAAGAGCCGACGAAGAATGCCGTCGCGACGAACGCGGCGGTGGCCATGTGCATCAGCCGGTAAGGAAATGATGGATTGAAGATGATCGCCAGCCAGTCAGTCGGGATGACCTGGCCGTTGACGATCTCAAAGCCTTGCGGGGTCTGCATCCAGCTGTTGGAGGCGAGGATCCAGAAGGTCGAAATCAACGTGCCGATCGCCACCATCACCGTCGAAAAGAAGTGCAGGCCGCGCCCGACCTTGTTCCAGCCGAACAGCATCACACCAAGGAAACCGGCTTCAAGGAAGAACGCCGTGAGCACTTCATAGGTCAGCAACGGCCCGGTAACGGCGCCGGCGAAGTCGGAGAAACGACTCCAGTTGGTACCGAACTGATAGGCCATGACCAGACCGGAAACCACGCCCATGCCAAAGTTGACGGCGAAGATCTTCGACCAGAAATGGTAGAGGTCACGGTAGGTATCGTTGCGGGTTTTCAGCCACAGGCCTTCGAGCACCGCCAGGTAACTCGCCAGGCCAATGGTGATGGCCGGGAACAGAATGTGGAACGAGATGGTGAACGCGAACTGAATTCGGGCGAGATCGAGAGCCTCTAAACCGAACATATGGCTTCCTCTGTCAGGTAGTACGGGTAGCGGACCCGGAGGCCTGCACCACTGCCCCCACGGATATGGAGTGCGGCGAATTCGGATTCGTTCTTTTTTTACAACCATCGCTACGCAGGGAGTCTGGCCAACTGGCCGTCAGATCAGTTCCGGTCGGGGTCTTGATCTGGATCAAGCAACGTTGAAAGAGTAGTCCCATTTTTGCCAATGAACTGCGTGGTCGTTTGCCGCGTGACAAGTTGTCTCATTGGCGCAGCAAGGTTCTGGCCTGGTGAACCCAAAAAGATTGATGCACATCTGACTGAATTTTTTCTCGTAGCAACTTCCTGTTACAGACTGGTGATAATCTCGCCGTTCACTCGTCCAAGACCTGCCTTCAGATGCCCACTCAAGAGCCCCT
This sequence comes from Pseudomonas sp. NDM, assembly GCF_003105095.1. Classification (NCBI taxonomy): domain Bacteria; kingdom Pseudomonadati; phylum Pseudomonadota; class Gammaproteobacteria; order Pseudomonadales; family Pseudomonadaceae; genus Pseudomonas; species Pseudomonas sp. NDM. Next base: position 14,740 of record NZ_QETJ01000016.1, read on the forward strand.
GCTGTTACGTCACCATCGTCCGTTCATGGCCTTTTGGCTGGCGCGGATTTTCACCGCCAGCGGTTTTCAGATGCTCACCGTGGCGATTGGCTGGAACCTCTATCAACTGACCGGCAACGTGCTGGATCTGGGCCTGGTCGGCCTGGTCGAATTTGCCCCTCGCGTATTGTTCATGCTGCACACCGGGCACGTCGCCGATCGCTATGACCGGCGCAAGGTCGCCGCGCTCTGTCAGTCGTTGCAGGCATTGATTGCCCTGGCGCTGGCCATCGGCAGTGCCACCGATCACGTCACCCGCGAAATGATCTTCATCCTCGCCTTTCTCCTGGGTGCGGCGCGGTCGTTCGAGATGCCCACGACCCAGGCGCTGCTGCCAAGCATCGTCCCGAGTGCGCTCTTCCCTCGGGCGGTCGCCGCCGCGCAATCGGCGCAGCAATCGGCGACCATCGTCGCCCCGGCCCTCGGCGGTTTGCTCTATGCATTCGGCAGCGTCTGGGTCTACGGCCCGACCGTATTGCTGTATGTGATCGCCTGCTTGCTGATGCTCAACCTGCCGGCACGCAAGACGCCGCTGAACAAAGGCAAAGCCACGCTGGACTCGCTGCTGGCGGGGATTCGCTTCATCCGCAGCCGTCCGGACATCCTCGGCGCGATCTCGCTGGACCTGTTTGCCGTGTTGCTCGGCGGCGCCACGGCGTTGCTGCCGGTGTTTGCCAAGGACATTCTGCTGACCGGCCCGTGGGGCCTCGGCCTGCTGCGCTCGGCGCCGGCGGTGGGCGCGTTGCTGATGTCATTGTTCCTGGCGCGATTTGCCGTGGAACGCAATGTCGGCCGGGTGATGTTCACCGCCGTCGGCATCTTCGGCGTCGCCACCATCGCCTTTGGCCTGTCGACCTCGTTCTGGTTCTCGCTGGCGGTACTGGTGGTGCTCGGCGCCGCGGACATGATCAGCATGGTGATCCGCGCCTCCTTCGTACAACTGGAAACCCCCGACGAAATGCGCGGCCGGGTCAGCGCGGTGAACGGCCTGTTCATCGGCGCCTCGAACCAGTTGGGCGAATTCGAATCAGGCCTCACCGCCCACTGGTTCGGCACCGTGCCGGCGGTGGTCATGGGCGGAATCGGCACGCTGGTGGTGACGGGAACGTGGATCAAGCTGTTTCCGACGTTGGCGAACCGGGATCGGATGCATGTGCCGGTGGAGGAGAAGGTCTGAGTTTTCTGGAAAAACTCACCTGCCAAGCACATATCAAGCGACAACGTGCGGTACATAGTTACCGCACTGGGTGTAATGTATCGCCTTACACTCGCCGCCATGATCAAATCCTTTCAGCACAAAGGCCTTCGTGGCTTCTATGAAACAGGTACGACTCGTGGAATTCGTGCCGAGCATGCAAAACGGCTGTCGCGCATGTTGCAGTTCATGGATCGAGCGACGCTTCCCGGGGACTTGGACTTGCCCGGCTGGCGCCTGCATCCTTTGAAAGGTGAGCTAAGCGAATATTGGTCGCTCAGCGTTTCAGGCGACTGGCGAGTGATCTTTCGTTTTGTCGGTTCGGATATCGAATTGGTCGATTATCTGGACTACCACTGACAGGAGGCAGGCTCATGCCCATGCACAACCCGCCACACCCCGGTGAAACCCTGCTGCTGGATGTCTTGCCCGAGCTTGGCATCAGCGTGAGCGAATTGGCCCGGCACCTTGGCTTTGCACGCCCGCACCTTTCGCGCGTACTGCACGGACACGCGCCAATCAGCCCGGATCTGGCAGTACGACTTGAGCGTGCAGGGATTGGCAAGGCGCGCGTGTGGCTAGGTGTTCAAACCGACTACGATCTTTGGCAAGCGGAGCACCGTGAGCAACCAATGATAGAACCCCTCGCAGCCCACGGCTGACCCGTCAGGCCATCAACTCCCCCGCCACCCTCGCCCGCAACGCCTTGCCACCAAGCTGCTCGACCAGGGTCAAGGCAAACTCCAGCGCAGCCCCCGAGCCTTGGGCGGTGATGCAATTGCCGTCGACCACCACCGGTTGATCAACAAACGTACAGCCCGACAACTGATGGCTGGCGCCGGGCAGGCAGGTCATGCGTCGCTGGCGCAGCACGCCTGATGCTTGCAGTGCGACAGCCGGAGCTTCGCCGATGGCGGCGAACAATCGGCCGGCGCTGGCTTGGTCTTTGAGCAATTGCTGTAAGGGCTGGTGCGCAGCGAGATGCTGGGAGCCGACGGCACCGCCCGGCAGGACGATCAGGTCGAAGCGCTGCGCGAGTACATCGACGAGCATGCCGTCGGCGGTCAGCCGGGTGCCCCGCGCGCAGGTCAGCATGCGCCGGCCTTCAATACTGGCGGCAACCACTTCGATACCGGCGCGGCGCAGCACGTCGATCAGGGTCACGCTTTGCAAATCGTCGATGCCCTCGGCGAGGGCAATCAGGGCTCTGGCAGTCATGGGCGCTTTCCGCTGGTAGTCTGTAAAGCGTAGTCAGCTTTATCCCACCCTGTTCGAAGACAGCCGTTACTTGATGTAAAGCTGGGTCGACATCATGTTGCGCGGCGCGTTGAGCGAGGTGTTGCTGAAGCTGAAGGTGCCTTCCTGTTTACCGGCCAGATCGAAGGTATAAAGAGAACCGACGGTTTTGCTGCCGGGCGTGCATTCGGTGAGATTGCCATTATCGAAGGCACACACCGGGCCTCGGGTGCCGTTGACCTCGAAGCCATCCAGAGTCACTTGCGGCTGGTTCTGGCCATAGCCGACTTCCAGCACGTAGACCTTGATGTTCGGCCCGTTGTGATTGCACTGGGTTTGCGCCTGATTATCGGCGATATCTTCCAGGCCACAGGACGGCGACTGCACTTTGATGACCTTTACCTGGGTCAATGGCGGCGCCGAAGCCGCGAACGCCGGGACTGCCACCAGCAGTGCTGCAATCCATCCGAAAATCTTCATCCCGCCGTTGCGCATGCCTGCCCACTCCGAAAAATCAGCGCGCAGTATGGCGCAGTTGTCTGCTGCGCAAAACTTCGCCGACGATCGACACCAACATCCGCCAAATTCCTCACGCGGCTGGTATGATGCGCGGCTTTTTCCGACCCACGACAATTTTCCAGGCGCTTGCGACGGTCTGTGCTTTGCTGTTGAGGTCGATACATTCACGGCGCCACGCGCGCCACGGGGAGCAGACATGCTGGAAAGGCTGTTTCAACTCAAGGCACACAACACCAACGTGCGCACCGAAATTCTCGCGGGCGTCACGACTTTCCTGGCCATGGCTTACATTCTGTTCGTCAACCCGAGCATCCTCGGCGAGACCGGCATGGACAAAGGCGCGATTTTCGTCGCCACCTGTCTGGCGGCCGCGATCGGCTCGACCGTGATGGGCCTGATCGCCAACTACCCGATCGCCCTCGCTCCGGGCATGGGCCTGAATGCCTTCTTCACTTACACCGTGGTCCTGCACATGGGCCACACCTGGCAGGTGGCGCTGGGTGCGGTGTTCATTTCCGCCGTGCTGTTTTTCCTGCTGTCGATCTTCCGCATCCGTGAATGGATCATCAACGCCATCCCGCTGCCATTGCGCTCGGCGATCGCCGCCGGTATCGGCCTGTTCCTGGCACTGATCGCCCTGCACAACGCTGGGATCGTAGTCAGCAACCCGGCGACCATGGTCGGTCTCGGCGATCTGACCAAACCGGCGCCGATTCTCGCCACAGTCGGCTTCGCGGTAATTGTCGCCCTCGAAGCGCTGAAAGTGCGCGGCGCGGTGCTGATCGGCATTCTCGCCGTCACCATCGCCTCGATCGCACTGAACGTCACCGAGTTCGGCGGCATCCTGTCAATGCCGCCGTCGCTGGCGCCGACCTTCCTGCAACTGGACATCAAAGGTGCACTGGACATCGGTCTGGTCAGCGTGATTTTCGCCTTCCTGTTCGTCGACCTGTTCGACAACTCCGGGACCCTGATCGGCGTCGCCAAGCGCGCCGGCCTGATGGGCAAGGATGGCCACATGCCGAAAATGGGCCGCGCGCTGATCGCCGACAGTACGGCGGCCATGGCCGGGTCGCTGCTGGGCACTTCGACCACCACCAGTTACATCGAATCCGCGGCCGGCGTCAGTGCCGGTGGCCGCACTGGCCTGACCGCAATTGTCGTGGCGATCCTGTTCCTGCTGGCGCTGTTCTTCTCGCCACTGGCGGCCAGCGTGCCGGCTTTCGCCACCGCACCAGCGCTGCTGTTCGTCGCCGTGCTGATGACATCGGGCCTGGCGGAAATAGACTGGGATGACATCACCGTCGCCGCACCGGTTGTGGTCACTGCACTGGCGATGCCGTTCACCTATTCGATCGCCAACGGCATCGCTTTCGGTTTCATCGCCTGGACCGCCATCAAGCTGCTGTCCGGCCGCGCCCGAGAACTGAACCCGGCACTGGTGATTCTGTCGATTCTGTTTGTGATCAAGTTGGGTTGGTTCAACGCATGACTTTCGATTCCCAAGCCTACGCCGAACAACTCGAAGCCAAGGTCACACGTCTGCGTGAGCTACTGGCGCCGTTCGATGCACCCGAGCCGACGGTGTTTGATTCGCCGCTGCAGAACTTCCGCCTGCGCGCCGAATTCCGCCTGTGGCGCGAGGGCGGCGAGCGGCACTACGCGATGTTCTCTCAGGATGACAAACGCACGCCGATCCTCATCGAAGAATTCCCGATCGCCAGCCTGCGCATCAACCAGTTGATGCCGCAGTTGAAGGCTGCGTGGCAGGCCAGTTCGGCGCTGAGCCACAAGCTGTTCCAGGTCGAATTCCTGACCACGCTGGCCGGCGACGCGATGATCACCCTGTGCTACCACCGTCCGCTGGACGAACATTGGCACGCGGCGGCGACTCGCTTGTCGGCCGATCTCGGTGTGAGCATCATCGGCCGCTCCAAGGGCAAGCGCGAAGTGCTTGGCCAGGACTATGTCGTCGAGAAACTCGAAGTCGGCGGTCGCACTTTCAGCTATCGCCAGCCCGAAGGCGCGTTTACCCAGCCGAACGGCACGGTGAACCAGAAGATGCTCAATTGGGCATACGAAGCGCTGGGCGATCGCAGCGACGATCTGCTGGAGTTGTACTGCGGCAACGGCAACTTCACCCTGCCGCTGGCCACCCGCGTACGCAAAGTGCTCGCTACCGAAATCAGCAAGACTTCAGTCAACGCGGCCCTGAGCAACCTCAGCGAAAATGCGGTGGATAACGTCACGCTGGTGCGTTTGTCCGCCGAGGAACTGACCGAAGCGCTCAACGAAGTGCGCCCGTTCCGCCGCCTGCACGGCATCGATCTGAAGAGCTATGAATTCGGCAGCGTCTTCGTCGACCCACCGCGCGCCGGCATGGACCCGGACACCTGCGAACTGACCCGACGCTTCGACAACATCCTCTACATCTCCTGCAACCCGGAGACCCTGGCCGCCAACATCGACCAACTGCACGACACCCACCGCATCACTCAATGCGCGATGTTTGACCAGTTCCCGTGGACCCATCACATGGAATCCGGTGTGCTGCTGACCCGGCGTTGATTGCCGGAAGCTGGGAAGAGAAAGCCGTCGTGATTGACGGCTTTTTTGTGGGTGCTATGGCGCGATATCGGTTTTACGTGGACGCCCGCCTTTCTTGCCATTGGCTCGGGCGGCTGCTGATTTTGCAGCGCTGCTTTGACGCCCGTTGCGCGAAGCAACGACCGACGCCGCCATCCGCATGAGCGACGGGTTCGCAGAAATCATTCCGGCAATGGAAATATCCAGGTCTTTACCCTCATGGCACAGCGCAGTGCCGGCGAAGCCGATCGTCAGGCTTGCATAATCGGCTGCTTTAAACCCCTCAAATTCTGGATACAGCTTCACCGGAAGCAACACACCGCTGCCGTCCTCGAAACGAATGACCAGAGAGGATTCTTCGAAGCTCACTGACACGGCCTGCAAACTGTTGGCCTGTCGTGCTTCGCCAAGTGTGATGGCGGCATCGAGCATTTCTTCCGTCAGGGGGCGATGCACCGACGGTTTTGCCTTGATGACTTTCATAATTCGATTTCAACTCCTTCCAACTTGCCGATCAAGGTCAGCAGCACCTTGTCTGCTTCTGGGTGATAGCGCGCCGATCCGATCCGGTAGATCTGGTCGGTGACTGGTTTCATCACGGGCACTTCGTTTGTTTGGCAATCCCATATCTGGTTATCGAGACAAACGGTCTGCAAGCCCGACCACCAGATCCCGCGTGCTCGACGCAGGTGCGCCGGTTGTCCAAGTGACAGGCACAAGCCGTTCAGCACGGCGAGCGGCGGTCGACGGGACAGCGGCACGACGTCCCACAGATCAACTTCGTTGTGCCAGAAGCTGAACCGGATGCGGGCATTCCAGGCACCCGCATCTACATGGGCGTGGGGTGGGCAGTGTTCGCCTCTCAACATGATGCGAATCGACATTCCTTTGTAGCTGCATATCTTCATGCTAACCCATCCGTTAGGTTAATGGATTTCCAAACTCGATTTTCCTTTCGAGTCCGACAACCGGTTGCCACGAGCGAACGTGTCGGAGGTCATCCAAGGCTAGCGGGCATGGAGAGCGGGGCTTGGGAATTGATTGGAAAAAACGTAAGAAAAGCTGTCGTTACATCTTGAAATCAGGGCTCGCCTGAATTTGCCTGTGCGATCACCGAACATAAAACGCCCAGGTCATTTCTGTTCAATTGACCGATGTAACCATCTAGTACATTTTATCTCCACAGGCTGAAACCTCTCGGCCGATGCCAAAAACAATAAGTGGAGTTACCCCATGTCCCCTATCGTTCTGGTGCTCAACGGCCCGAACCTGAACCTGCTCGGCACCCGCGAGCCGGCGACTTATGGTCATGAAACCCTGGCGGACATTTCCGCGCTGTGTGGTCGCGCGGCTGACGAGTTTGGCCTGACCGTAGAGTTTCGCCAGACCAATCATGAAGGCGAGCTGCTCGACTGGATTCACGCGGCGCGCGGTCGTTGCGCCGGGATCGTGATCAACCCGGCGGCGTGGACGCATACGTCGGTAGCGATTCGCGATGCCTTGGTCGCCAGCGAGCTGCCAGTGATTGAAGTGCATCTGTCCAACGTCCACGCCCGTGAGCCGTTCCGTCATCATTCGTTTGTTTCGGGCATTGCCACGGCGGTGATGTGCGGATTCGGCAGCCATGGTTATCGCTTGGCGCTGGAACATTTCAGTCAGCGGTTGCGGGGGTGAAGGCCATGTCACGTTCCAGAGTGATACTCGCCGGGCTGATCGGCGCCGGGATTCAGGCTTCGCGCACGCCGGCACTGCACGAACACGAGGGCGATGCGCAGGGCCTGCGTTATCTCTACCAACTCATCGACCTCGATCAATTGCGCCTCGACAGCACGGCGCTGCCCGACTTGCTGCAAGCGGCCGAGCGGATGAACTACACCGGTCTCAACATCACTTTTCCATGCAAGCAGGCAATCATCCCGCTGCTCGATGAATTGTCGGCGGAAGCGCGAGGGATCGGCGCAGTGAACACGGTGGTGCTGAAGGATGGCAAGCGTATTGGCCACAACACCGATTGTCTCGGTTTCGCCGAAGGTTTTCGCCGAGGTCTGCCAGACGCTGCCCGCGAACATGTAGTCCAGATGGGTGCTGGCGGCGCCGGCGCGGCGGTGGCCCACGCGCTGCTCAGTGAAGGCGTACGGCAATTGACGATTTTTGATGTCGATCGCGAGCGCGCGGAAAGTCTGGCGAACAATCTGAATCAACATTTTGGCGCCGGTCGCGCGCAAGCCGGGCGGGATTTGCCCGGGGCGCTGGCGCAGGCCGACGGCCTGGTCAACACCACGCCAATGGGCATGGCCAAGCTGCCAGGTACACCGGTGCCGGCGCAGTTGCTGCGCAAGGCAATGTGGGTCGCTGAGATTGTGTATTTCCCGCTGGAAACCGAATTGCTGCGCGACGCCCGGGCTCTGGGCTGCCGCACGCTTGATGGCGGCAACATGGCGGTGTTTCAGGCGGTCAAGGCGTTTGAACTGTTCAGCGGCGTGGTGCCGGATGCGCAGCGCATGCTTGAGCACTTTCAGAGCATGAATGGCTGAGCCCTGCCGCCCCCTGTAGGAGTGAGCCTGCTCGCGATAGCGGTGTATCAGCCAATAGATGCATTGGCTGACGGAATGCCATCGCGAGCAGGCTCACTCCTACAGGGTGGGATGTGTCAGGCCTGCAGGTAGCGCAACACCGATTCGCAGATCATCTCGCGGTGGCGTTGCTTGATGGTTTCGTCCGGCAGATCGATCTGGAAGATTTCCCCCAGCGTGTGGCGGTTCGACACGCGATAGAAGCAGAACGAACTGATCAGCAGGTGCACGTCCAGCGCATCGATGCCACGCCGGAACAAACCTTCGTCCGCCCCCCGTTGCAGAATCCCGCCCAAGGTGTCGAGGATCGTGTTGTTCAGCGCCTTGATCGCATCGGAACGTTTCACGTACTCGGCGTTGTGGATGTTTTCGATGCTGACGATGCGCACGAAATCGACGTTGCGGTCGTGGTGATCGAACGTGAACTCCACCAGTCGGCGGATCGCCAGTTCGGGCGGCAGTTCGTCCAGGTGCAGGCGGTTTTCCGTGCTGCGGATATCGCCGTAGAGTTTCTCCAGCACCTCGACGTACAACTGCTCCTTGCTGCCGAAGTAGTAATAGATCATGCGCTTGGAGGTGTGGATGCGCTCGGCGATCGCGTCGACGCGGGCACCGGACAAGCCCTGCTGGACGAACTCGACGATCGCCTCCTGCAGGATGTTTTCGCGGGTCTTTTCCGGGTTGTTCTTGCGACTCTTGCGCGGCACTGGGTCGGACTCGACAGCAGCGGCGGAAAGTTCTGAATTCATGGTCATCGCGGGCTCACGGCCATCACTGCACAAGCTGGCGATTATGGGCCGCGCGGGACAGTGAAGGAAGCCGCGCGGCCCGTGTTTAATCCCGCGTTTACGAATTCCCTACAACTTCGCCTGACGCGCCGCGCCGCTGCGGGATTTGGCCATCGCCGCCAGCCTTACGGCAACGTTGGCCGCGCCATAACCGGCGTAACCGTTCTTGCGCTGGATGATCTCGAAAAAGAAGCGCCCTTCGAACGGCTCGGTGTACACATGAAACAGCTCGCCGCCCTGGGCGTCACGGTCGTAGAGCACGTTGTAATAGGCCAGCTCGCTGAGAAACTCATCGTCGAAATCGAAACGCGCGGCGAGATCGTCGTAATAGTTCAGCGGAATGTCCAGCAGCGGCACGCCGGCCTCTTTGGCGCGACTGACCTGGGCAAAGATGTCGTCACAATCGAAGGCGATGTGGTGCACACCGGAGCCGCGATAACTCGACAACGCGTGGGAGATCGCAGTGTTGCGGTTCTCGGAAATATTCAGCGGCAGCCGGATCGAACTGTCGCGGCTGCGCAGTGCGCGGCTCTTCACCAGACCGTACGGATCGGGCAGCACCACTTCGTCGTCGGCCTCGAAATCCAGCAGGCTCTTGTAGAACAGCACCCAACTGTCGAGGCTGTCGGCCGGCAGCGCCATGGCCATGTGATCGATTCGCTTGAGGCCGCCGCCGGTCTGTGCGTCCGGCAGCAGATTGAAATCGGTCCCGTAAACGTCGGCGTCCTCGTCGACCAGATAAATCAGACTGCCGTCCGGTGCGCGCACCGCCGCCAGTTCCAGTTCATTCGGCCCGACCAGCCCGCGATAGGGCTGCCCCTTGTAAGCGACCGCGCGGGCCAGCGCACTGGCGCTGTCCCTGACCCGCACAGCCGTGGCGCACAGCGACGGGCCATGGGCTTCGAAGAAGCTGTGGGCGAACGAATAAGGTTCGCAGTTGAGGATCAGATTGATATCGCCCTGACGCAGCAGGCTGACATTCTTGGAGCGATGCTGCCCGGCCTTGGCAAAACCGAGGCGTTGCAGCCAGTGACCGAGCTTAGCCCCGAGCGCTTCGTCGACGGCAAACTCAAGAAACTCAACGCCGTTGTATTCGCTGGCCTGCGGCGTTTCGAAAAGGATGTCGCGGTTGGCCACCGGCGTCGATTCCTGTTCGAGACGCTGACGGGTTTTCTCTTCCAGATACAGTAGCGAACGCAAACCGTCGGCGGCGTTGGCCCGTGGCGGTGCGGCACGGAAGCCGTCGTTGAAGATTTCCAGCGACAACGGCCCGCTATAGCCGCTCTTGATGATCGGCGCGAGAAAACCCGGCAGATCGAATTCGCCCTGCCCCGGGAAGCAGCGGAAATGCCGGCTCCACTCCAGCACATCCATCTGCAGAATCGGCGCGTCGGCCATTTGCACGAAGAAGATCTTGTCGCCGGGAATATCGGCGATGGCGCTTGGATCGCCCTTCAGCGACAGCGTGTGGAAGCTGTCGAGCAACACGCCGAGGCTCGGGTGATCGGCCTGACGGACGATGTCCCAGACCTGTTGGTAAGTATTGACGTGCCGGCCCCACGCCAGCGCTTCGTAACCAATGCGCAAGCCGCGGGCGCCGGCGCGTTCGGCCAGCAGGCGCAAGTCATCGACGAGAATCTGTTGATCGCCCAGGCTGTCGGCGGAAGCATTGCTGCAGACCAGCACCAGGTCGGTACCGAGTTCCTGCATCAGGTCGAACTTGCGCTCTGCGCGCTCCAGGTTGCGGGCCAGGCGATCACGGCGGCAGCCTTCGAAATCACGGAACGGCTGAAACAGGGTGATGGCGATGCCGAGATCGGCGCACATCTGTTTAACTTCGCGGGGACTGCCGTCGTAGTACAGGAGGTCGTTTTCGAAAATCTCCACGCCGTCGAAGCCGGCGGCGGCAATGGCTTCGAGTTTTTCCGGCAGGGTGCCGCTCAAGGAAACGGTGGCAATGGAACGCTGCATGTTTCAACTCCCGGACTGCGCCGCTTTTATGTAGGAGCTGCCGAAGGCTGCGATCGTTTGATCTTGATTACTTGAACAGCAAAATCAAAAGATCGCAGCCTTCGGCAGCTCCTACGAGGGAATGGGTTTTTATAGTGAGGGAAATTATTGGCTGCATCCCTGCGCGCAGCAATTTAAAGTGTACTACCCGGTTAGTTTTGCGTGCGATTATCGAACACTATGGCGATTTGGCGAATTGACGATTTTTTGTTCACTGCCCAACATCGGTTGCACATCGAGTCCGGCCACTAACCACCGGACAAGGTGTTCGACCGTAAAGAACACCAAATAACAAATCCAAAAACGGGTGGAACACATGATTCCTTCACAGACTTCCCGCATGGCTCCGGCCATGAGCACTGCCACGGGTGGCATCGGCGACAAGATCCGCGGCGCCATGGCGGTCGGCAAGACCCGCTGGGGCATGCTGGCGCTGGTATTTTTTGCAACCACCCTCAACTACATCGACCGCGCCGCCCTAGGCGTCATGCAGCCGATCCTCGCCAAGGAAATGAGCTGGACGGCGATGGATTACGCCAACATCAACTTCTGGTTCCAGGTCGGCTACGCGATCGGGTTTGTCCTGCAAGGACGGTTGATCGACCGGGTCGGCGTCAAGCGCGTGTTCTTCTGCGCCGTGCTGCTCTGGAGCCTCGCCACCGGCGCCCATGGCCTGGCGACTTCGGCAGCCGGCTTCATGGTCTGCCGCTTCATCCTCGGCCTGACTGAAGCCGCCAATTACCCGGCCTGCGTGAAAACCACGCGCCTGTGGTTCCCGGCCGGTGAACGTGCAGTCGCTACCGGCATCTTCAACGCCGGCACCAACGTCGGCGCGATGTTCACGCCGATGCTGCTGCCGCTGATCCTGCATGCGTGGGGCTGGCAGGCGGCGTTCCTGTGCATGGCCGCACTCGGCGGGATCTGGCTGTTGTTCTGGGGCCTGAAATACTTCAACCCGGAAGATCACCCACGGGTAAAACAATCGGAACTCGATTACATCCAGCAGCAAGTCGAACCGGAACAGGCCCGCGTGCCATTCAGCAAGATCCTGCGCATGCGCGGCACCTGGGCCTTCGCCCTCGCCTATTCGCTGACTGCGCCGGTGTTCTGGTTCTATCTGTACTGGCTGCCGCCGTTTCTCAATCAGCAATACAACCTCGGCATCAATGTGACGCAGATGGGTATTCCGCTGATCATCATCTACGTCACGGCTGACTTCGGCAGTGTCGGCGGCGGGATCCTGTCCTCGTTCCTGATCGGTCGCGGAATGAACTCGATCAAGGCGAGGCTGCTGTCGATGTTGCTGTTTGCCTGCTGCATCATCGGCGTGGTCATGGCCGCGGGTTCCGCCAATCTGTGGGTCGCCGTCGCTGCAATCTCCCTGGCCATCGGCGCGCATCAAGCCTGGACCGCGAACATCTGGAGCCTGGTGATGGACTACACGCCCAAGCACATGATGAGCACGGTGTTCGGCTTCGGCGGCATGTGCGCGGCGATCGGCGGGATGTTCATGACCCAGATCGTCGGCCACATCCTCACCGTCACCAACAACAACTACACCGTGCTGTTCACGCTGATTCCGGCGATGTACTTCCTCGCACTGACGTGGATGTACTTCATGGCACCGCGCAAGATTCCGACCGTCGAATAACCCGCTAAATCGCCCCTGTAGGAGCTGCGGAACGCTGCGATCTTTTGATCTTGCTGTTTAAGATCAAAAGATCGCAGCCTCGTTTCACTCGTCAGCTCCTACAAGGGATCTTTGCTCCCCCTTAGCGCCGGCTCTGCTGCCACGCCGCCGCCAATCCGCTGCAGCAGATCACCGCAATACCAATCACCGTCAGCCCGCTCGGCGTGTGACTGAACAGCAGCCAGCCCAACAACCCGGCAAAGACGATCTGGCAATAGCCGAACGGCGCCAGCAAGGCTGGTGCTGCGTGACGGAAGGCCTGGGTCAGAAACAGGTGAGCAGTCATCCCGCAGCTGCCCAGCGCCAGCATCAGCGCGGCGTGTGGCAGGCTCGGCACCTGCCAGAAGAACGGCACCAGCGCGCTCATCACCAGGGTATTGCACAGCCCGGCGAAGAAGTTGCTGGTGGTCGGGCTGTCGACTTCGGCGAGCTTGCGCGTCAGCAGTTGGTAAAAGCAGAAAAACAGCGCCGAACAGAACGGCAGCAGGATCGCCGGAGTGAACAGTTCGCCACCCGGGTGGACGATGATCAGCACGCCGATGAAACCGCAGATCACCGCGATCCATTGCCCGCGCGTCACCCGTTCCTTGAGCAGCGGCACCGACAATGCGGTGACCAACACCGGTGCAAGAAAGTTGACCGCCGTGGCTTCCGCCAGCGGGATGTACAACAGCGCCGTGGTGAAAAACAGGCTGGTGCCGAGCAGACACAGGGCACGGGCGAGCTGCCACAACGGTTTTTTGGTGCGCAGCACACGCAAGCCGGATTGCGGCAGAAAAATCCCCGCCATCAACAGGGTGTGCACCACATAGCGCGCCCACACCACCATCACGATGGGATAGAACCCGGACAGGTATTTGGATAAGGCGTCGTGACTGGAAAACAGGAACGTCGCCACGACAATCAGCAGGATCCCCTTGAAGGGCTGGTTGACACCGGAGAGCGGGGTGCTGACGGTCATTGGCAATCTCTGAAAAAATACCCAGGCGAGCGTTCGCGCTGGCGGCAATCGGTGTGGCAATCATAGTCGGCGCAGCTTTCAGCAACCGCACAGGTTGCCATCTTCTTCGCCGGGAAACCGCCGTTGAGCAAAACCGTGAGGCAAGATTCCCGCCACTTCGGCTCTCGGCAAGTCTGCAACATCACAGACTGCTGTCGAAACTGCGGGTTCATGACCTGGCCGGGATAAATTCTTCTCGGGATTGAATTCGCCGCCCCGCCGACCGTCAATAACAAGCCCGCACCACGTGGGCGCGTGTGAATGGACGGACGACCGGACTGGCGCCACACTCACACAGCGGCAACACTCATCACCTGACTCATCACCCGCAATAAAGAGGATTCCCACATGCTATGGAAAAAAGGCCGACGCAGTGACAACGTCGTCGATGCCCGGGGTGATGATACCGGCGGTGGCGGTGGCATGCGCTTCGGTGGCGGCAAGGGCCTGAGCCTGACGGCCATCGTGCTGATCGTCGGTATCGGCTGGCTCACCGGCCAGGACCCGATGCAGATCCTCGGTCAGTTGACCGGACAGATGGACCAACCGGCACCCACCTCGCAAACTCGCCAGGCACCGCCGGCCAATGATGAACAGGCCGAATTCGTCCGCTCGATCCTCGGCGACACCGAAGACACCTGGGGTCCGATCTTCCAGCAGGCCGGACGCCAATACAAAGACCCGACACTGGTGCTGTTCAGCAATCGGGTGAATTCGGCGTGCGGCATGGCCACTTCTGCCACCGGCCCGTTCTATTGCCCGGCCGACCAGAAGGTCTATCTGGACATGGCCTTCTTCCAGGAAATGTCGCAGCGCTTCAAAGCCGCCGGCGATTTCGCTCAGGCTTACGTGATCGCGCACGAGGTCGGTCACCATGTGCAGACACTGCTAGGCGTGTCGGCGAAGATGCAGACGGCGCGTCAGCAAGGTCGGCAAATGGAAGGCGACGGCGGCCTGCTGGTCCGTCAGGAATTGCAGGCCGACTGCCTCGCGGGCGTCTGGGCGTATAACGCGCAGAAGCGCCTGAACTGGCTGGAACCCGGCGACATCGAAGAAGCCTTGAACGCCGCCAACGCCATCGGCGATGATCGCCTGCAGCAACAGGGTCAGGGCCGCGTGGTGCCGGACTCGTTTACCCACGGTACGTCGGCGCAAAGGGTGCGCTGGTTCAAAACCGGATTCGCGCAAGGCCAGGTAAGCCAGTGCGACACCTTCGCGGCGAAAACCCTGTAAATGCATAAATGGCTTGTGGCGTTACTGTTCATCGTCGGCACCGCGCAAGCGGCCGGCGTCGATGCGATCAGCCCCGGTCGCCTGCAGCTCAAGGCCGGGGAAATGGCAGTGGGCATCGGCCCGGCGCCGGAGAAAATCGAGCGCGTACTGATCGTCATTCACGGTCGCTTGCGCAACGCCGAGACCTATCGCAAAAGCGCGCAAAGCGCCGCCGAACTCGCCGGGCAGACCGCGCACACGCTGGTGATCGCCCCGCAATTTCTCAATGAAAGCGATGTCACTTTGTATTCCTTGCCGCCGACGGTGCTGCGCTGGCAAGGCAACGAGTGGATGGGCGGCGACTTGTCCACCGGGCCGAATCCGCTGAGCTCCTATGCCGCGCTGGATGAAATCGTCGCGCGGGTCAGCGATCGCAAACAGTTTCCGGACGTGAAGCAGATCGTGATCTTCGGCCACTCCGGCGGTGGTCAGGTGGTGCAGCGCTACGCCTTGCTGGCCAAGGATCAGCCAGCGCTCAAGGCCAACAGCATTCGCTTGCGCTTTGTAGTCGCCAATCCTTCTTCTTATGCGTACTTCAACGAGCAGCGGCCAGTGGCGTTCGACCACTCACAATGCCCGGGCTTCAATCGCTGGAAATATGGACTGGCGGACATGCCGGTGTATGCCGGCGGGCAAACGCCGTTGCAGGTCGAGAGCAGTTACGTCAAACGCGAGGTGATCTATCTGCTCGGCCAGCAGGATGTCGACCCGGACCATCCGGCGCTGGACAAGAGCTGCGCGGCCGAGGCGCAAGGGGCTTACCGCTTGATGCGCGGCAAGCTGTATTTCGGCTATCTGCTGCGCCGCCATCCTGAGGGGGTCAATCAGCGGCTGGTGGAAGTGACGGGCGTTGGGCATGACGGGGATGGCATGCTGACTTCGGCGGAGGGGCAGAAGGCTTTGTTTGATCAGTAGGTTTTGTGCTGAATGTGCCGAAGCTATCGCGAGCAGGCTCACTCCTACAGGGGAACGCATTCCAAATTGTAGGAGTGAGCCTGCTCGCGATGAGGGCATCACTAACAGCAAATCTCTTAAGCCTGAAGCATCCGCCGCAACTCGACACAATCCCTTGCATGCCAATCGGTCAATTCCGGCCACGGGTTATCCGGCAGATTCACCAACACCGTCCGCGCCCCCGCCGCGCGACCGCAATCCAGATCGAAGCGGTAATCGCCGACCATCACCATGTCACTCGCTGGCACCTGCCAGGCCTCGGCCAGTTTCAGCAAACCGCCGGGATGCGGCTTTGGCGGTGCTTCGTCGCGCCCCAACACATCCTCGACCGCGAAACAGTCAGCCAGACCGATCGCCTCCAGCGTCACGTGCGCCAGCTCCCGCGCATTGCGCGTGAGAATGCCGAGGCGATAACCCCGCGCATGCAGGTCACGCACCAGCTCAACCGCGCCGGTGGCCGGGGTCGAGCCCAGTGCCAGATCGCGTTCATGCTCGAGCAACCAGGCATGTTTGGCCGCTGCTTCATCCGCTGGCAAGGCGGCGAGATGGCTGAGGATGTCGTCCTCCGGCGGAATCGCCAGCGCCACGCGAATCGCCGCGAAATCATGCACGGCCACGGTCAGCGTGCCGTCCATGTCGAACACCCAATGGCGAACCTCCGTCAGGCTCATGCCCAGTCCTTGCGATGGCGGATCAGGCCTTCCTGAGTCACCGAAGCGACCAGTTGCCCGGCACGGTTGAACACGCTGCCACGGGAAAAACCGCGGGAATTGCCGGCCCATGGGCTGTCCATCGCGTAGAGCAACCAGTCATCGGCACGCAGGTCATTGTGGAACCACAGCGCGTGATCGAGGCTGGCGACCTGCATGTCTTTCTGCCAGACCGATTTGCCGTGGGGCAGCATCGAAGTGGTCAGCAGGCCGAAGTCCGAGGCGTAGGCCAGCAGGTATTTGTGCAGCGCCGGGATGTCGGCCAGAGCGCCGTCAGCGCGGAACCACACGTACTTCACCGGATCGGCCGGTTGCGGGTTGTACGGATCTTTTTCGGTGACCGGGCGTACTTCGATCGGTTTCGGGCACAGCAGTTTTTCGCGCATGTGCTCGGGGATCAGGTGCGCACGCTGCTGGGTCAGTTCCAGTTCCGACGGCAGGTTTTCCGGGCCGACCACCACGGGCATCTGGCCCTGATGCTCGAAGCCTTGCTCGTCGTACTGAAACGAAGCGCTGCACGTGAAGATCGGGTGGCCCTTCTGGATCGCCGTGACCCGGCGGGTGCTGAAGCTGCCGCCATCACGGACACGATCAACCGAATACACCACCGGCAACTTGGCATCGCCCGGGCGCAGGAAATAACCGTGCAGCGAGTGCACGTGGCGCGCTTCTTCCACCGTCTGACTGGCCGCCGACAGCGACTGTCCGAGCACCTGACCGCCGAACAACTGGCGGAACCCCAGATCCTGGCTGCGGCCACGGAACAGATTTTCTTCGATCGGCTCCAGGGTCAGCAGATCGACCAGATCTTCCAGCACTTGGCTCATTCAGACTCTCCTCACACAACGCAATGGCCGCGCAGTCTTGGCTGCGACGGACGATTCAGGTTCTGGCACGGGCCAATACAATGGCGGCCATTGTAAACGTCCGGGTCGGCTTATTCATGCAAGGTTTGCAGCCATTGTTCGCGGCTGATGCGATACAGGACATGTCGGCGCAACGGGTGATCGGGCGCAAGCCTGGGGTGATCGAAATCGTCCTGCGGGTCGTGATGCATGCCGATCGCCTGCATGACCTTTTCCGACTGGGCATTCTGCTCGGCGGTAAACGAGACGATTTCCTCCAGTTTCAAGCGGTCGAAGCCGGCGCGCAGCGCGGTCCACGCCGCTTCACTGGCGTAGCCCAGGCCCCAATGCTCCTTGGCCAGACGCCAGCCGATCTCCACCGCCGGGGTGAACGGCGCATCGAAGCCGACCACGCCGAGCCCGGTGAAACCGATGAACTCGCCCGTGTCCTTGCGCTCCAGCGCCCACAGGCCAAAACCATGCTCGGCGAAATGCCCGCGCACGCGGCCGATCAGCGCGGCACTTTCCAGCCGGGTCAATGGCGCCGGAAAGTAGCGCATCACCTGCGGATCGGCGCACATCGCGGCGAATGCCGGCAAATCCTCGTCCTGCCACTGACGCATCAACAAGCGCGCGCTTTGCAGCTCCAGTATCGGCTCCATCGTCCCCTCCATTTCCATGCCGTTGAGTCTACATCGCTGGTAGGATCGCTCACTTGTTCCCAGGTTCTGCGCGAAACAAGCCATGCCCTTGCCGTTGATCTATCACGAAGACTACAGCCCCGAGTTCCCGGCGGATCACCGCTTCCCCATGGACAAGTTTCGTCTGTTGCGCGATCACCTGGTCGATAGCGGCCTGACCCGCGACGCCGACCTGCTGCGCCCGCAGATCTGCCCCAACGACATCCTCGCCCTCGCCCATGACCGCAGCTATATCGAACGCTACATGAGCGGCGAGTTGTCCCGCGAAGACCAACGGCGCCTCGGCCTGCCGTGGAACGAAGCGCTGGCGCGGCGCACCGTGCGCGCGGTGGGCGGTTCGATCCTCGCGGCAGAGAAAGCCCTTGAGCATGGCCTGGCCTGTCATCTGGCCGGCGGCACCCATCACGCCCATTACGATTACCCGGCTGGCTTCTGCATCTTCAATGACCTGGCGATCATCAGTCAGTACCTGTTGCAAAGCGGCCGGGTCAATCGCGTGCTGATCTTCGACTGCGATGTGCATCAGGGCGACGGCACGGCGCGGATTCTGCACGACACGCCGGAGGCGGTTACCGTTTCCCTGCACTGCGAGAAGAATTTTCCCGCACGCAAGGCCGACAGCGACTGGGACATTCCGCTGCCCAAGGGCATGGGCGATGCCGATTTTCTGCGGGTGGTCGATGACACACTCAACTACCTGCTGCCGCTGTATCAACCGGATCTGGTGCTCTACGACGCCGGCGTCGATGTGCACAAGGACGATGCCCTCGGTTATCTGCAACTGACCGACGAGGGCGTTGCCGCGCGCGATGAACGGGTGATGCGGCATTGCCTGGGCCGGGACATTCCGGTGGTCGGTGTGATCGGCGGTGGCTACAGCAAGGACCGCCACGCCCTCGCCCGCCGCCACGGCATCCTCCATCACAGCGCGCAACGGGTCTGGGATTCACACGGCTGTCACTGAAACATGCAGCATTACCCACCATCGCTTTGGAACTGCCTGTGGATAACCCGTAGCAGCTGCCGAGGCTACGATCTTTTGATCTTGCTGTAAAAATCCACAGCAAAGATCGCAGCCTGCGGCAGCTCCTACAGAGGGCTCGGCTGTTAGAATGCGCGCCTTGTCCCGCCATACCGCAGCGCACGCCCATGACCCAGAATTCCGTCCCCGCCAACACCCACGTCGCCGTCATCGGCGGTGGCCCCGCCGGCCTGATGGCCGCCGAAGTGCTGAGTCAGGCCGGAGTCCGCGTCGATCTTTATGACGGCATGCCTTCGGTGGGGCGCAAATTCCTGCTGGCCGGGGTCGGCGGCATGAACATCACCCACTCCGAAGCCTACCCGGCGTTCCTCGCGCGCTACGCCGAACGCGCGCCGCAAATCGCCCCGCTGCTGCGCGCATTCGATGCTGATGCGCTGTGCCGGTGGATTCACGAATTGGGTATCGAAACCTTCATCGGCAGCTCCGGCCGCGTATTCCCCACCGACATGAAAGCCGCGCCGCTGTTGCGCGCCTGGCTCAAACGCCTGCGCGACAGCGGCGTGGTTATCCACACCCGCCATCGCTGGCTCGGCTGGGACGCCGACGGCGCGCTGCGCATCGCCAGCCCGGAAGGTGAATTCAGCGTAAACCCCGACGCCACCCTGCTCGCCCTCGGCGGCGGCAGCTGGTCGCGCCTGGGTTCGGATGGCGCGTGGATGTTGCCGCTGGAGCAACGTGGCGTGGATCTGGCGCCGCTGCAGCCAAGCAACTGCGGCTTCGAGGTCCAGGCCTGGAGCGATCTGATGGTGAGCAAATTCGCCGGCGCGCCGCTGAAAAATATCGCCATCGGTTTGAACGACGATATCCCGCGTCTAGGCGAATGCGTGATCACCGCGACCGGGATTGAGGGCAGCCTGATCTATGCGCTGTCGGCGCCGATTCGCGAGGCAATCAATCGCTACGGCGCGGCGGTTATTCACATCGACCTGCTGCCCGGCCGCCCTGTGGATAAATTGCAGGCGGCGCTGAGCAAACCCCGCGGCTCGCGCTCAATGGCCAAGCATCTGCACAGTCAGGTCGGGGTTGATGGGGTGAAAGCCGCGTTGTTGCGCGAGCTGACCGATGCCGAGACATTCGCCGATCCGGCGCTGTTGGCGCGAGCGATCAAGGCGTTGCCACTCACCCTGGTGAAAACCCGGCCGCTGGACGAGGCGATCAGCAGCGCCGGTGGCGTCAGGTTCGAAGCGATGGATGAGCGTTTGATGCTCAAGGCGGCACCGGGCGTGTTTTGTGCGGGCGAGATGCTCGACTGGGAAGCGCCAACGGGTGGCTATTTGTTGACCGGGTGTTTTGCCAGCGGACGGGCGGCGGGTTTAGGGATGTTGGAATGGTTACGGCGCGGAAACTGAGTCGCCCCTCCCCCTCACCCCAGCCCTCTCCCCGAGGAGAGGGAGCCGACCGAGTTGTCTGGCGTCATGCATCGACCTGAAAAATCGTGTCGATTATGGATTCGGTCAGCCGAGCGAGATCTGGCGAAAGCCTTGTCGATTATGGATTCACAATAAACGTATCAGGTCGGCGTACTTCTTGAGCATCCCCCAATCAGTCCCCTCTCCCTTTGGGAGAGGGTTAGGGTGAGGGGCTTTTGATTTTTGATCTCAAGGCTTGCGCTTGCGCGGCCCGGTATTGAACACCGGCACCTTGCGCACTGGCTTGATCGATGGCTCCGGTGCCGAGGTCTCACCGCTGTCGACCCACTTGCCCAGATTGCGCTTGCCGCCACCGCCCGACACTTTCGGCTTCTTCGGTTTTTTCGGCTTCTTGATCACCTGACCGCTGGCATCGGTATCCGGGACGCGGTGCTCGGGTTCGAAATCCGGTTCGTTCTGGCGCTTCAGAGTCTGGCGCGTGAGCATTTCGATCGCCGAGAGCATGTTCACTTCATCGGCACACACCAGCGAGATCGCCTCACCGGTGGCACCCGCGCGGCCAGTGCGGCCGATGCGGTGAATGTAGTCCTCGGCGACGATCGGCAGATCGAAGTTGACCACCAGCGGCAGATCTTCGATGTCCAGACCACGGGCGGCCACGTCGGTCGCCACCAGAATCTGCACTTCACTGAGTTTGAAACGGTCCAGTGCGCGCTGGCGGGTAGCCTGCGGTTTGTCGCCATGGATGCCGTCAGCATTCACACCCAGGCCTTGAAGTTTTTCCACCAGCGCATCGACGCCGTTACGGGTCTTGGCGAACACCAGCACCTGCTTCCACTTGTTCTTGCGCATCAGGTGCACGAACAGCTCGGCCTTGCGCTTCTTGTCCACTGTCACGACCCACTGCTTGACCGTGTTGGCGGCGACATTGCGCGGACTGACTTCGACGCTCAGCGGATCGTTGAGCATCTGTCCGGCGAGCAGGCGGATGTCATCAGAGAAGGTTGCGGAAAACAGCAGGGTCTGGCGCTTTTTCGGCAGCATGCGGTAGATATTCGCCAGTTCTTCGGAGAAGCCCAGATCGAGCATGCGATCGGCTTCATCCAGCACCAGCGTTTGCAGTTGATCCAGTTTCAGCGCGTTCTGACGGAACAGGTCGATCAAGCGACCGGGCGTGGCCACCAGCACATCGACGCCGCCGCGCAGCTTCATCATCTGTGGGTTGATGCTGACACCGCCGTACACCGCATAAGTGCGCAGCGGCAGGTTTTCCGCGTATTGGCGCACGGCTTCGTGGACCTGTTCGGCCAGCTCGCGGGTCGGCACCAGAATCAGCGCACGCGCCGAGTTGGCGTTGACTTTCGGCCCTTGCATGGCGAGCAACTGCAGCAGCGGCAAGGCGAAACCGGCGGTTTTGCCGGTGCCGGTCTGGGCCGCTGCCATCAGGTCGCGACCGGCCAGCACCGCCGGAATGGCTTGCGCCTGCACCGGCGTCGGGGTCTGGTAGCCGAGCGTCTCGAGGGAGCGCAGCAAGGGTTCGATCAGGCCAAGGGAGGCGAAAGTCATGGGAGTACCGTAGGAAAAAATCACGCGGGGATGCAATGCCGCGCAGTTTACCCTAATTCGTACGCGCTTCCGTCGGAACGGCTTTCGCCTCTTCCACCGGTGGCTGCGCCGGCCGGCGCCACTGCGGCAGGCTGATCAGCAGCACGGCGCTGATGATAACCAGCATCGCCAACGCTTCTTCGATGCCAATGGTCTCGCCGACGAACACCACGCCGAGCAACACCGCCACCGCCGGGTTGACGTAGGCATAACTGGTCGCTGCCGCTGGGCGCACGTGTTTGAGCAGATACATGTAGGAATTGAAGGCGATGATCGAGCCGAAGAAAATCAGATAGGCCAGCGCCAGCCAACCCTCGAGCGGCGGCATCGATTGCAGGTGCTCGCCGCTCAGCGCGCTGCCGATCAGCAAGACCACGCCGCCAATCAGCATTTCCACAGCACTGGCCATCGCCCCTGCGGGCAGCGGCAGATGCTTGCTCCACACCGAACCGAACGCCCAGCTCGCTGCCGCGAAGATCAGCAAAACAGCGCCGAGCGGACTCGATTGCAGGTTGGAACCCATGTTGAGCATGGCGATGCCAATGATCCCCAGCGCCACACCGGCCCATTCCAGCCGCGTATTACGCGCGCCCCAGAAATAGCCGAACAGCAAGGTGAACAGTGGCACCGTCGCCACCGCCAGCGCGGCAACGCCCGAGGCCACACCGGTGTGCTCGGCGACGCTGACCGCGCCGTTACCGAAACTGAGCAGCAGAATGCCGACCAGCCCCGCCGCTTTCCACTGCGCCCAGCTCGGCGCTGGAGCCCCGCGCCAGCGCAGCCAGGCGTACATCAAGCTGCCAGCAATGACGAAACGCACCCCGGCCAGCAACAGCGGCGGCCAGTATTCGACACCGATGCGGATCACCAGATAAGTCGACCCCCAAATCACGTACAACGCAAAAAACGCAGCGATCAACGGCAGTGAAAAACGGCGCAAGGCAGGCATGGGCAGCTCGACAGTCAGATTTCTGTGGACTGGTTATTCTAGAAAGGCCGCCGCGCGAAAATAAGCTACAAAACCTGTTTATCGCGCCGGTACACTTTTGAATGAAGGCAACTGAGACCAATAAGGTCCTTGTGGGAGCGAGCCTGCTCGCGATGGCGGTGTGTCTGTCAATATCTCCATCGACTGATGCTCCATCATCGCGAGCAGGCTCACTCCTACAAGGGTTCTGTGTTGGGCCAGGGATCAGCGATAGCGCTGCAAATGCTCGCCCACTTTCGCCGCAGGGACTTTCTGCAACTTGCACAGCAGGTCGTGATTCAACTCGCGCACCCCATGCTTGCCCCGCAACTCATCAGCCAGATGCGCCATCAGGTTCGCCGCCATCTCCGCATCGGCCATGGCCCGGTGAGCCTGGCCGGTGTGCGGCAGGCGCGCGAACGTGGTGAGCGTGCCGAGCTTGTGATTCGGCGCCGCCGGCATCAGGCGCCGCGCCAACAGCAGTGAACAGGCGAAATTCTGCAGGCGTGTGCGCTTGATCCGGCCCAGTTCGAAATCCCAGAACTTCTGGTCGAACGATGCGTTGTGCGCCAGCAGCGGCGTGCAACCGACGAATTCGTTGACCTCTTCCATCACCCGTTCGGCGGGCGGCGCGGTGCGCAGCATGGCGTTGCTGATGCCGGTCAGTTGCTCGATGAACGCGGGGACGCGCACGCCGGCGTTCATCAGGCTCTGGTAACGCTCGACAATGCGGCCGTTTTCCAGCATGACCACGGCAATTTCCGTAGCGCGGCAGCTGCTGTTCGGCGACAGGCCGGTGGTTTCAAAGTCGATGACTGCAATGCGTTCCAAACCGGGGTGTACTCCGTTCAAATCAATGGTTCAGCTCAGTTCTTCAACAGCAGCGCGCCTTCGATCGGCACGTAGCGGCTGGCGGCGCGGATCAGCGAGTTGGCGGTCAGGCCAGGGACGCCGTAGGCCACCGCTTGCACGCCGTGTTTGTTGATGATGCGTTCGAGCAGCATGTCGAAATCGCCGTC
The DNA here is from genome assembly GCF_003105095.1 of Pseudomonas sp. NDM. NCBI lineage: Bacteria > Pseudomonadati > Pseudomonadota > Gammaproteobacteria > Pseudomonadales > Pseudomonadaceae > Pseudomonas > Pseudomonas sp. NDM. The sequence goes on from NZ_QETJ01000016.1 coordinate 38,861, forward strand.
ACCGGAGGCCAGCACCACTTCGTCGACATGGTCGGCGGCGTCCATGATGTCCAGGGTAATGCCCACGTCCCAGTCACCCTTGGCCGAGCCGTCGCTGCGCTGGATGTAGGGCTTGAGCTTCACGGTGAAGCCGAGGTTGCGCAGGATCTGCTGGAACTGCTGCTGCTTGCTGTCGCCTCGGTCGATCGCGTAGGCGTAGGCCTCGACGATTTGCCCGTTCTTGCTGATGTCCGCCCACAGTGCGGCGTAGTTGAAGTGGCAACCATAGGCCTGACGCACGGTGTAGTAGAGGTTCTGCACATCGGCGAACACTGCGATTTTTTTCACCGGAGTTCCTGTGAGCGCGCAAGCGCACGAAGCGGGGTCAGGCGTTCAGGCCCGAAAAAGGCGCCCAGTATGCCAGTAAATAGCAGTGTGGCGAGGGAGCTTGCTCCCGCTGGACTGCGCAGCAGGCCCCTCTTTTCAAAGGAAAGGGCCGCTAGGCGCCCCAGCGGGAGCACGCTCCCTCGCCACCCGGGTCGATGCTGACCGTTGGTCAGACGAAGGAGTCGTCGTCATCGAAGAACGATGAATTGTCATCGCTGTAATCGGCGTCGCTGACACCGTTCTGGTCATTGCCGGTAAAGCCATTGTCCGCCACGCGCTGATCATCGCCCCAGCCACTGTTGCTCTGGTCGGCGACCTGCGCCGGTTCTTCCTTGATGATCTCGACGATTTCTTCCGGTTGCTGGTTGTGATGGAACAGGCTGCTGATGCCCTGCGCCAGCATTACACCGCCGGCCACGCCCGCGGCGGTTTTCAGAGCGCCACTGAGGAAGCTGTTGGCTGCCGGAGCCGCTTGCTGGGCATAGTTGCTCGGCGCGGCACCGAAGCTCTGTTGCGGTGCCGGCGCCTGGTAGCTCTGTTGCGGCGCCGGTTCGCGCCAGCCGCCGTTGGACGACGGTGCTGCGCTCTGGCTCGGCGCCGGACGCGAACTGCCGCCGCCAAAGATACTCGACAGAAACCCACCGCCGCCGCTCGCTGCCGGAGCGCCGCTCTGCGCCTTGGCCGATTGCAACTCGGCCTGCAGACGCTGGACCTGCTGGGTCAGCTGTTTGTTCTGCTCGTCGAGGCTTTTCAGCGCGGCCTCTTGCACCAGAATCGCCTGGGTCATGAAATAGCCTGCCGCCGGTTGGCGTGTCAGGTGTTCCTTGATCCGCGCCTCGGCCTGGGCGTCGCGCGGGGCTGCCTCCGTTTCGGCCTGCTGCAGCCGGGAAAACAGTCCATCGATCAGGGTTTGCTCTTCGCTGTTCATGGCGACCTCGTAGATTGCCGGTAATAACGTGCCCACGCCCACTCCGGGTGTGGTGCTCTCCTGTAATGGAGACAGTGACAAAACGTTTCAATGGCCTTTACCGAATGTTTACGTTTGTGTCGGCCCGCGTTGCATCGGTTAAAGTGAGCCACTGTTTTCGACCTGCGATACCGACTGATGAATGCCCTCGAAGTACTGCGCGACTCTTTGTATTTTTTCAAACGCCATCTGGGCAGCATCGTGCAGTTGTGCCTGCCGCTGGTGATTGTCGAAGCCTTCCTGCAGCAGGCGGTCGATCACGCCACCGGGCCGGACACCTTTGCCGGGGTCAGCATCATCGTCGGCCTCCTGGTATATCCGCTGTACACCGCCGCGCTGATTCTGTTTCTCGATGCACGCAGCCGTGGCGAGTCGCCGCGCAACCGCGACCTGCTGGCGATGGCTGCAACCCTGTGGCCGCGCTTCGCCGTGCTGACCGCGCTCAATACCCTGCTGATTCTGCTCGGCCTGTCGCTGTACTTCCTGCCGGGCCTGATGCTGATGGTCATGCTCGCGTTCGCCGAATACCTGCTTGTGCTGCGTGGCCTCGGGCCGTTGCAGGCGATGAAGGAAAGTCTGCGTCTGACCCGCGGGCATTTCTGGCGCATCCTGCTGTGCATTCTCTGTGTGATGACGCCGCTGTGGCTGCTCAAGGGCGCGACGCTGGCGGTCTACCCCGAGCCGCAGAATCCGCTGATCGCCGGGCTGATCGACAGCGCCCACAGCTTCCTGCAACTGTTCACCAGCGTCGTGCTGTTCCGCCTGTTCATGCTGATCAGCGAATTGCCTGACAAACGTAACGGAGCAGTCTGACCGCGCCGTGCTTGGGCTTCGCCGCTGCCGTCAGGTATGCTCGGAGCCACTTTCTGTAACGCTATAAGCCGAGCCATGACCCGTCTGCTGCGCTACACCCTGTTGCTCGTCATCCTCGCCGTCGTCCTGTTCGGCGTGCTGCTGTTCAGCCTGACCTGGCGCCCGGACGCCCGCGAAACCCTGCCGGTCAATTGCAGCACCACGGCGCCGACGCTGGTGCCCGGGCAAGCGTTGAAAGTCATGACCTGGAACGTGCAGTTCCTCGCCGGCAAGCGCTACGTGTTCTGGAATGATCTCGCGCAGGGCGACGACGACGCGCCGACGCTGGAAGACATGGCCTTCAGTCTCGACGAAGTGGCGCGGGTGATTCGCGACGAACAACCCGATGTGGTGCTGTTGCAGGAACTCGACGACGGTGCCAAGGCCAGCGATTACCAGAATCAGCTCAAGCTGTTGCAGGAACGCGTCGCCGACCTGTATCCGTGCAGTGCCAGCGCCTTCGACTGGAAAGCCGATTTCGTCCCCGAGCCCCATATCTACGGCAGCGTCGGCCGCCAGTTGGCGACGTTGAGTCGCTATCGCATCGAACACGCCGAGCGCCTGCAACTGCCGGTCGCCCCGAGCAACTTCATCAGCCGTCAGTTCCAGCCCAAAGACGCCTTGCTGGCAGTCAAACTGCCGCTCAGCGATGGCGGACAACTGACCGTGTTCAACACCCATTTGCAGCGCGCCAGCCAGCCGGACGGCAACTTGCAGGCGCAGGTGGCCGCCGTGGCCAAAGTGCTCGACAAATACGAAAGCCAAGGCCTGCCCTGGCTGATCGGTGGTGATTTCAATCTGTTGCCGCTGGGCCAGTACCGGCGCCTGCCCGTCGAGCGCCGCACGCCCTACTCCGCCGACAGCGAACTGCACTTGCTGTGGGACAAGTACCCGATGATCCCGACCAACAACGAAGCCGGCGGCATCGACCGGGCCAGATGGCTCACCCATTACCCCAACGACCCCGGCCTCAACGGCCCGGATCGCACGGTCGATTATCTGTTCTACAGCCCCAGACTCAAGCGCGTGGAAGCGCAAGTACGGCAGGACGATACCCTGCGCATCTCCGACCACTTACCCGTGATTGCGCGGTTCCTGCTGCCAGCGGCACCCTAGCTCAATCGGTAATCCACGGCCCGACCGCGCCGAATTCAAGACATGGAAAAGCATGAAGATTTTATTGGTATGCAAGGACATCGGTGGCTACGCACGCAAACTCGCGGAGCACTTGAGTATCGCCGACCAGGTTTGCTTCATCGACACTGCTGCGCTGGCGAAACCCTTCGACCGCGCACCGAAGATCTTGCGGCGCCCGCTCAATCGCTGGGCGCAGTTGCGCCAGTTCAGCAAGGCCGTGGCGGCTGGGGGGCGCTTCGACGTTGCCCTGATCATCAACCCGGCGCAAATCGAGCCCAAGCAACTGACGACAGCGCTGAGCGCAAGCGAACGCAGGATTGCCTACCTCTACGACAGTTTCAGTCGCTGGCCCATGAGCCGTGAGGCGCTGGCCGTGTACGACGAGGTGTTTTCGTTCGACCCGGAGAATGCCGAGCAATACGGTCTGAAAAAACTGCACAATTTTATTTACGACGACTATGTCGCCGATGGCGATCCCGGCGAATATTCAGCTTTTGTGGTGATGGCGGGGAAAGATCGAGTGCCCGCGCTGGAAGGTCTGGCCAGAGCATTCGATCAATTGGGTGTGACCGATTACAAATTTCTGGTGCAGTGCAAACCGATTCCCGGCGCGCATCCGGGAATCACCTTTTTCGAGCAGCGGATGTCACTCGAATCAGTTGGCGAACTGGTGAAGCGTTCGCGCATCATTCTCGACATTTCCAAGCCCGGCCAGGCCGGTTTGAGCTTCCGCTTTTTCGAAGCCATGGCCGCGCGCAAGAAAGTCATTACCACCAACAGGCATGTGCTGGATTACGACTTCTACAACCCGGCGAACATACTGGTGATCGACGAAGCCGACCCGGTGATTCCGGAGTCGTTCGTCTCTGCCCCATACGCCGATATCCCCGCGCCGATCTATCGCAAATACACTTTGCAGGGCTGGACCGAGACTGTGTTCGCATCGAGATAGCCTGCGATCGGCTCAAAACCCCGGCGGAACGTAGCCCGGAACATAGCGGACGTTGGCGCACTTGCCGTGCAGTATTCGCCCGTCTTCGATCAGGAACTGGGCGATCTTCTTCTGCTGATTGATCTTCGCCTGCAACTTGCAGGTAGAACTATGACCGACCTGTTGGTAGTGCTCGGTGTACACCATGCCGTTGCCGGTATGGTTCATTGAAGTACCGGCCGCTTCGGTGGTGGTCCAGCTCGCGGACTTGTACCAGGTCAGCACAGCCAAAGGTTCGCCGTTCGCGCCGATTTCCTTTTTCATCGAATCGGGAGTGCCGAACAGGTCCAGTGCTTCCTGAAGATCGCGGCCTTCCCAGCGGTTCTGCGCAATGGTGGAACAGCCGCTCAACAGCAACCCCGCCAACAGGGTTGCCAACCATAAACGTGTGTAAGTCATTTGGCGCCCCGGCTTATTTCTTGAGTTCGAGCAGACTGTCGATGTTGTCCATCATCTGGCTCTTTTGCTGAATCGGCGCGAGCTTGAAGAACATCTGCTGCAGCATTTCGATCATCTGCAGGTATTCCATCTTGCCCACGGCGGCCATGTCGTTTTTAGCGCGACTGCCCGGCGCGCAGGCAAACTTCAGCGCCTGCTGGACCCAGAACTCTTTCGGGGTCTGCCATTGGTTGGCAACTTTCAGATGACGCATGGTGTAAGCGAGACGCTCGATGGACTGGCCATTGATAAACCGAACCTTGCCGGTAGAGCACTGGGCTTCGAGGTTGTAGACGTCGATCATCGGTTTGCCGGGCTCTTCATAAACCAGGGTCACCGCGACCATGGTCGCGCCTTTGGTTTTCTGCGAAGGCACCACCGACGTCGCGTCCGCTACGTACATGATGTTTTTTTGGGGCACGCCGTTGCCGTAGATAATCCACCAGTCGCCAATCGGATTGGGTTCCTCGGCCATGGCCGAACAGGAGGCGGCCAATAGCGCAGCCGACAAGAAGATCAACTTCTTGAACTTGAAGAAAGAGGTCATGGGCAGTTCCGTTCCTTGGGCACAAGTTGCAGGCAGCAACACTTGTTATTGTTCAGGCCGCGATTTTGGGAGCCTGAACTAACGAGGGCAATTAGCACGGATGGGCTAATGGCGCGCTGCCATTGCAGGTCAGGTGCCCCGTGGTTTTGCCCGTGCGGTGGCTTCGGCGACCAAGGGATCATCCGGCCAATAGTGCTTCGGATAACGTCCCTTCAGATCCTTCTTCACCTCGGCATAGGTGCTGCGCCAGAAGTTGGCCAGATCCTGAGTGACCTGCACCGGGCGCCGCGCTGGCGAGAGCAGATGCAGCTTGACCACTTGCCGGCCGCCGGCAATCCGTGGCGTATCAGCCAAGCCGAACAGCTCTTGCAGACGTACCGCGAGAATCGGTGGCTGTTCGCTGTAATCCAGTCGAATCGATGAGCCCGACGGCACGCTCAAATGATGCGGTGCCAGTTCGTCGAGCTTGTGTGGCAGCGGCCACGGCAGCAGGTTGCGCACGATGCTCGACAGATCGAGGTTGGCGAAATGGCTGAGCCGCGAGACCTTGCCCAGATACGGCATCAACCAGTTTTCCAGCGAATCGAGCAGCGCCGCATCGCTGACATCCGGCCACTGGCTGTCGTCCTGAGTGCTCAGATCGAGCTGGCGCAACAGCGCCACCCGCGCCTGCCACTGGCGCAGTTCCGGCGTCCAGGGCAGCAACTCCAGCCCCTTGCGCCGGACCAGATTGACCAGGGCCTGACTGCGTGCGTTTTCATCAAGACCGGTCAACGGTTCACGGCTGAGAATCAGCTCGCCGACCTTGCGCTGACGCTCGGCGCGCAGCACGCCTTCGCGCTCATCCCAATCCAGTTGATCGACACTGCGCACTTGTTCGGCGAGCACCGAATCGAACAGTGCCGAATCGAAATCCGCCGCCAGATAAATGCGTTCTTCGCGCTGGCCCTGACGGCTTCCGAGGTCGGCGATGACGATCCACTCATGCTTCATCAGGCTGTCGGCCTCGGCGAACAGCGCAGCGCGACCGTTGGCCAAACGGTATTCGGCACCACCGGCGCGCCGTTGCTGAGCGACGCGATCCGGGTAGGCCAGCGCCAGCAGTGCGCCGAGCCAGCGCGGATGCTCGGGCTCGTTTACCGGTTCGCTCGGCTTGCCACGCAGGTAGCCGCGATACTGCCGGGCCAGTTGCCGGGCGCGTTGCACCCCGCCCTGCGCACCTCGACCGGCGCGCTCTTCGCCGGAAAGCAGGACCAATCGGCTGTGCAAATCCGCACCTGCGCCGCGCAGGATATCGCGCTCGCCGAGCAGTGCCGCCACATCGCAGGCCATCGCCGCCAGGCCCAGCGCCTGACCGCGCAACACCAAGTGCGCGATGCGTGGATGCGCCGGCAGTTCAGCCATGGCCTGGCCGTGGGCCGTCAGCGTGTCGCCGTGCAAGGCGCCAAGACGTTGCAGCAGATCCTGCGCCTGGGCATACGCGGCGGCAGGCGGCACGTCGAGCCAGACCAGTTCGCTCGGCGTGACGCCCCAGCGCCCCAGTTGCAAAGCGAGGCTGGCCAGATCCGCCGAGAGAATTTCCGCGCTGCCATAAGCCGCGAGTTGTTCATGCTGATCCTGCGACCACAGGCGATAACACACGCCCGGCTCCAAACGCCCGGCGCGGCCGGCACGCTGGGTGGCGCTGGCCTTGGAGATTCGTTGCGTGTCGAGACGGGTCATGCCGCTGCCCGGGTCGAAACGCGGCACGCGCGCCAGCCCGGCATCGATGACCACGCGCACGCCGTTGATGGTCAGGCTGGTCTCGGCGATGTTGGTCGCCAGCACCACTTTGCGCTGACCGGACGGCGCCGGATCGATCGCCGCGCGTTGCGCATTGAGGTCGAGTTCGCCGTGCAGCGGGCACAGCAAGACGTCTACGCGCTCGCCAATGGCGTCGGCCAATTGCTGATGCACGCGACGGATCTCTGCTTGCCCGGGCAGGAACACCAACAGGCTGCCGGTCTCGTCGTGCAGCGCCTCAAGCACGGTTTGCGTGACGCGCTGATCGATGTATTCACCCGGCTGAAACGGCCGGCCCCAGCGCATCGTCACCGGGAACATGCGCCCTTCGCTGCGCAGAATCGGCGCGTCATCGAGCAAGCCGGAAAGGCGCTCGCCTTCGAGGGTGGCCGACATCAGCAGAATCTTCAGCGGCTGTTCAGCGCGAAACAGCTCGCGACCGTTCAGACTGAGGGCCAGCGCCAGATCGGCGTCGAGACTGCGTTCATGAAATTCGTCGAAGATCAGCAGGCCCACGCCTTCCAGCGCCGGGTCGTCCTGCAAGCGCCGGGTGAGGATGCCTTCGGTGACTACCTCGATACGCGTCTTCGGGCCGACCTTGCTGTCGAGGCGGATGCGATAACCGACGGTTTCACCGACCTGTTCGCCGAGCTCGCTGGCCAAACGCTCCGCCGCCGCCCGCGCAGCCAGACGCCGAGGCTCAAGCATGACGATGGTCTGCCCGGCCAGCCAGGCTTCATTGAGCAAGGCCAAGGGCACGCGGGTGGTTTTACCGGCGCCGGGCGGTGCTTCGAGCACGGCTTCGTGGCGAGACGCGAGGGCTTCACGCAGGGCGGGTAAAACATCGTCGATCGGCAAAGAAATCATGCTGGCTCCCAAACAGAGCCGCGAGTATAACGACGAACTGTCTGACGTTCGTCAGGGTCTTAACTTCACAAGACGAAGCTTCGTTATTTGATGACTCAGGAGACATTTCCATGCGCTTACCCTCTCGCCTGATTGGCGGTGTTCTGGTTGCCACCCTGCTCACGCAACTGTCGGCGTGCGGTTCGATCTTCTACCCGGACCGCCGTGGCCAGATCGACGGCAAGATCGACCCGGCGATTGCCGTGCTCGATGCCGTCGGCCTGCTGTTCTACATCATTCCCGGGCTGATCGCGTTTGCCGTCGACTTCGCCACCGGGGCGATCTATTTCGAACCGGGCCACACCGCGCAGATCGATCCGGCCAAGCTCAAGCAAGCCATCGGCCCGGACGGGCAGGTCGACAATCACAAGTTGCAGGCGATTCTTGAGAGCGAACTGGGTAAAGACTTTCCTCTCGACGACCCGCGTCTGATTCAGCACAAGGGCAGCACTCAGCAACTGGCGATGTTCGGCCTGCAACCGGCCGCCTGAAAAAGGACGTTCAATGACCTCCAGCCCCGAACACGCCCGTCTTCTGCGGCTGGCGACCCGCGCTTCGGTGGCGGTCGCCTGCACGTTGATCGTCGCCAAGGCCATTGCCTGGTGGCTCAGCGGATCGGTGAGCATGCTTGCCGGCCTCACCGACTCGGCGCTGGATGGCGTCACCTCGATGCTCAATCTGCTGGCGGTGCATTACGCGCTGCGCCCGGCGGATGACGATCACCGTTATGGGCACGGCAAAGCCGAGTCGCTGGCGGGCATGGCGCAGGCGTTGTTCATCGGTGGCAGTGCGGTGTTGATCGCGTTCCAGGCTTACCAGCGCTTGCAGACGCCGGAGCCGCTTGGCGCGCCGTGGCTGAGCATCGGTGTGATCGTGTTTTCGCTGCTGCTGACGGCGGCGCTGCTGATGTTGCAGCATCGGGTGATCAAACAGACCGGCTCCAACGCCGTACGCGCCGACTCGCTGCATTACCGTTCGGACCTGCTGCTCAACGGCAGCATCCTGATCGCGCTGGTGCTGGCCGGAATGGGTTTCGCGCAACTGGATGCGTGGTTCGGCCTGGGGATCGCTGCGTATATTTTCTGGAGCGCGATCCAGATTGCCCGCGAGAGTTTTTCGGTGTTGATGGACGAAGAACTGCCGACCGATGTCAGCCAGCACATGCTCGAACTGGCCTGCAGCGTGCCGGGCGTGCTCGGCGCACATGACCTGCGCACGCGGATTTCCGGCAATCACTGGTTCGTACAATTGCATCTGGAACTGCCGGGCGAACTGACCCTGTCAGTCGCCCATGGCATCAGCGATCAAGCGGCAGCGGCGATTCACAGGGCTTATCCGAAGGCCGAAGTGCTGGTGCACGCCGACCCACAGGAGGTGGTGCTCGCCGCCCGCACTCAATAATTGACTTGGTAACCGCGACTGCTCAGGCAGTTGCCCTGCGCCTGGCGATAAGCCTGAACCACCTCGGGCGCGGGTTGATACGTCGCGGTGCGCGGGTCGAAACCGCTTTGCTGCACGGCGTACTGATAGCACTGATAACCGTCCTGCTGCACTTGCTGCGGCGACTGGCCGTTGGCCGGGTAGGCTTCGACGTCATAGCCTTGGGATTGCGGCTGTTGCTGCAGCGGCGGCTCGACCACCACGTAATCCTGCGTCGCCTCTTGATAGGCGTAATAGGACCCGGCAGCGAGGAACAACAGCGAACCACCGATCCACACCTCACGGGCGTAATCCGGCAAATACTGGATGCGGATCCCGCGCGGTGGCTGCACGACGATGTAGCGCGGGCCTTGCGGGCGGTACCAATAGCCGCCGGAATAGAAGTAATCCTGACCGCGATACGGCACGCGGTAATCGCGATCCGGGAAGCGGTCGATTACATGGCCTGGGCGATACTGCGGGCCGGGGCCCCAGCCATTGCCATGACCGTTCGGACGACCCGGCCAGCGGTTGTCATCGGGACGCGGCCGCGTCTGCCATTGCTGATTGTGATAACCGTTCTGCGGGCGTTCGTCGCGGTAGTAACCCTGACGCGGCTCCTGCGTCTGGCGCACGGCGTCGGGCCGCGGCTGGATCGGCAGGTTGTTGCCCGGTTGCCGAGGCGGTTGCGGACGATCATCGGCACGGTTGCGGTTCTGCCATTGACCGTCATTGTTGGGCGGCTGGCCGTTGTGTTCGAACTGACGGCTGTTGTCGCCACGGATGATCCCGTCGTTCTGCGGCCCGTTGCCCGGCCCGCGATTCTGCGGCTCATCGGCCAGCGCTTGCGCACTGACCCCCACACACAGCAAACCAACACCGGCCAGACGCCAGATGCGCGAATTCATGCTTTTCCTCACTGCGGGAGCCTGTCGTTGGGAGGGCCTGTTGCTGAGACTCGAAACTGGCCTACCGGGTTCTGCAACAGGTTATCAGTCGCGCGACTTATTTATTGAGGCGCCAAGATGAAATCGCAGGCAAGAAAAAAGGGAGACCCGTCGGCCTCCCTTCTAGAGAACTTCGTCCTGGCTCGACGCTTTTGACGTCGGCTCACCTCACGCCGTCTTCTGGACAGTGTGCAGCTCGGGGGCCGGCACATCCCCGGTGGGGGTGGCGGCCGCGGCGGGCCTGATTGGGCGGGCCGCGTGGACTGTGTTACCGAGCAGTGATTCTGGTGATAAGAATAGGCCTGAGACCGCGACAGATGATTGCGAAAATTGCTCAATTAAACACTGCTTGCGCAATTTTTAACCCTGGATAGATAATCTGCCGCAATAGTTACAACCAAGGACAGATTGATGAGCAAACTCGACCGGTACGACCTGAGCATTTTGGCGGAATTGCAGCGCGACGCCCGTATCTCCAACCAGGAACTGGCCGAGCGCATCGGTCTGTCGCCCTCGCCCTGCTCGCGCCGGGTCAAGCAACTGGAGGACGACGGCTATATCTCCCGTCAGGTGGCGTTGCTCGATCGCAAGATGCTCGGCTTGAGCCTGACGGCGTATGTGCTGATCGGCATGGACCGGCATACGCCGGAACGCTTCGAGAATTTCGAAGCGGCGATTCGCACGTTGCCGCAGGTGCTGGAGTGCAGTCTGGTGACCGGGGTGGATGCCGATTACCAGTTGAAAGTGGTGGTGCCGGATATGGATCACTATCAGAAGTTGCTGCTGGGGCATCTGACCCGGATTGAAGGAGTCACCAGCGTGCGCTCGAGCTTTGTGTTGAATCAGGTGCTCAACAGCACTGAATTGCCGTTGACTCATTTGCGTAGCTGATCAAAAGCCCTCACCCCAGCCCTCTCCCGGAGGGAGAGGGAGCCGACCGAGAGATGCTCTAGAAGTACGCCTACCTGAAAGTTCTGTTGTGAATCCATAATCGACTCGATATTTCAGGTCGATGCAAGACGCCAGACACCTCGGTCAGTCCCCTCTCCCTCCGGGAGAGGGTTAGGGTGAGGGTCAGTCGTCAGATCAGACCCAGATCAATGCCACCCCACACACCCTGACGTATACTCGCCGCGCCCTTTTAGCCGCACCCATGCCGGAGAAACCCAATGGATCCAGCCGTATTTGAAGAGTGGATGATGACCGGTCTGGTCAGCATCCTGATCATTTTCATGGGTTTCATCGTCTGGGATCTGGCAAAGAAGTCCAAGGCCGGGCGGTTTGGCTCGTTGATTCTGTTTTTCGTGCTGGGGCTGGGCGTGGCCGCGTTCATCATCAAGAGTGTGGTGATCGCCCTGATCGAGTCCGGCACTTTATAAGCGCGCCGGTACTTCCTTCCACTGGCCCTGATCGAGCCCCTCGATCGTCCAGTCACCAATCCTGACCCGCACCAGACGCAACGTCGGCAACCCGACCGCCGCGGTCATGCGCCGCACCTGACGGTTGCGTCCTTCGCGAATCACCAGTTCCAGCCAGCTCGTCGGCACGCTTTTGCGAAAGCGCACCGGCGGATTGCGCGGCCACAATTCAGGCTCGTCCAATTGCCGCGCTTCGGCCGGCAAAGTCATCCCGTCATTCAGCTCAACGCCATCACGCAGGCGCTGCAACTGCTCGGCCGTCGGCTCGCCTTCCACCTGCACCCAATAGGTCTTCGCCAGTTTGTGTTTCGGATCGGCGATGCGCGCTTGCAACTGGCCGTCGTTGGTCAGCAGCAATAAACCTTCGCTGTCGCGATCCAGACGTCCGGCCGGATAAATCCCCGGCACATCGATGTAATCCTTGAGCGTCGCCCGCCCTTCACCGTCGCTGAACTGCGTCAGCACGTCGAAAGGTTTGTTGAACAGGATCAGTTTCGGCTCGGCCGGCGGCGCTTTTGCGACACGGCGTGGCGAGGACGATTGCGGTTTCACACCGGGACGGCGCGAAGGTGGACGTGGAGGACGGGACATGGCGAACAGGACATCTAACGATCAGGGCTGTTAATGCTAGTGCCCTGACCGCCAAATGACCACGAATAACCGTTAGCGGAACGGCGGTTCGTCGAAGCTGCGCAGTTTGCGCGAGTGCAGCGAGTTGAGTTCAGTGCGCAGCAGATCCACCGCTTCGATACCGATCTTCAAATGCTGGCTGACCGCACGCTCATAGAAGGCGTTGGCCGAGCCCGGCAATTTGATTTCGCTGTGCAGCGGTTTGTCCGAGACGCAGAGCAGCGTGCCGTACGGCACTCGCAGGCGATAACCTTGCGCTGCGATCGTGCCGCTTTCCATGTCCACTGCGACCGCGCGGGACAGGTTGATCAACGGCCGCTCCTGCGCCCAGCGCAGTTCCCAGTTACGGTCGTCATAGGTCAGAACCGTGCCGGTGCGCAGGCGTTTCTTCAGGTCGTCGCCCTTCTCGCCGGTAACATTCGCTGCTGCCTGTTGCAGAGCAAGCTGCACTTCGGCCAGGGCCGGGATCGGAATGTTCGGCGGCACCACGCGGTCGAGAATGCCGTCGCGACGCATGTAGGCGTGGGCCAGCACGTAGTCGCCGATGGTCTGCGACTGACGCAGGCCGCCGCAGTGGCCGATCATCAGCCAGCAATGCGGACGCAGCACGGCGAGGTGGTCGGTAATGTTCTTGGCGTTGGACGGGCCGACGCCGATGTTCACCAGCGTGACGCCATGGCCGTCGTTGGCGATCAGGTGATAGGCCGGCATCTGGTAACGGTGCCAGACCACACCGGCGGCGATGGCTGACGCTTCGCCGTGATCCATGCTCTTCTCGATGATCACGTTGCCCGGCAGGACCATGCGCACGAACCGCGGGTCATTGCGCAGTTGCTCCAGGCCATGAACGATGAACTGGTCGACGTAGCGGTGATAGTTGGTCAGCAGAATCCACGGCTGCACATGACGCCAGTCACTGCCGGTGTAATGCACCAGACGGCGCAGCGAGAAGTCGACCCGCGCGGCATCGAACAGCGCCAGCGGCAGCGGATCGGTGTTTTCCCAGTCGTAGAGACCGTCGGCAATGCCATCAGTGGCAGCGGACAGATCGGTACTCGGGAACACCCGCGCCAGCACGGCGGCGGTGACGCCGGAACCGGCCAGTTCATCGCCCTGCTCGACCACATACGGATACGGAATGTTCTGCTGGCTGACGCCGACTTCGACGGTCACGGTGAAGTCGTGCATCAACGGTGTCAGTTGTTCGAGCAGGTATTTGCGAAACGCCGCCGGGTGGGTGACGGTGACGCTGTAAGTGCCCGGCAACTGCACTTTGGCGTAAGCGCGGGTGGTCTGCGGCACTTCGCCCTGGCAGTGATAGGTCAGACGCAGTTCGGGATAGCGAAACAGGGCACGCTGTTCGGCGTCGGGTTCGACGCGGTCCTTGAGGTAACGCTTGAGGGCAGAATTCAGCGCAGTGGTGGCCCGCTCATGCAGCTCGGCCAGACGATCCACGGCTTGTTCGGCGGTTTGAACGACAATAAACGCTTCGGTCACGATCAGCTTCCTGTGTTCTGACTTGCAGAGCTTCATCTTGCCTGCATCGTGGTCGCACGGGAACAGTGGCATGTTGGCAACCGCACATTATGTCGGTCACATACGATCCCTGTAGGAGTGAGCCCGCTCGCGATAGCGGTCTACCGGTCGACATTTGCATCGACTGATGCACCGCTATCGCGAGCAGGCTCACTCCTACAAGGGTTTCGTGGGGTCAGAAAAGCTGTGGAGTCGAGCGGGCGACGATGGCTTCGACGTCCAGCCCACGGGGCAATGCGCCGTAGACGCGGCCTCCACCGCTCAGGCGACTGGCAATGAAGGCATCGCTGAGGGTTGAATTCCCCGCCTCCAACAAAAGCTTGGCCTGCAACCCAAGCGCGATGTCTTCGGTCAACTGCCGCGCCCGGTACTGAATATCACCGGTATCCTTGAATTGCGCCTGCAACTGCTGGATATGCGCAGCCAGACGCTTGTCGCCATGGCCGTCGCCCAGTTCGCTGAACAGCACATCCAGCACGCCCGGCTCTTTCGACAATGCGCGCAGCACGTCAAGACACTGCACGTTCCCCGAACCTTCCCACGTCGAATTCACCGGCGCTTCGCGGTACAGGCGCGGCAGGATGCTGTCTTCGACGTAGCCGGCGCCGCCCATGCATTCGGCGGCTTCGTTGATCATCCCCGGCGCGCGTTTGCAGATCCAGTATTTGCCCACCGCCGTCACCAGCCGCGCGAACTGCGCTTCGTGGCGAACATTCAGGTTATCCAGCGCCCTGCCCATGCGCAGACTCAGGGCCAGCGCGGCTTCGCTTTCCAAGGCCAGATCCGCCAGCACGTTTTGCATCAGCGGCTGCTCGCTGAGCAATTTGCCGCCGACCTTGCGATGAGCGCAGTGATGGCTGGCCTGGGTCAGCGCCTGGCGCATCAGCGAACTGGAACCGACCATGCAATCGAAACGGGTCATCGCCACCATCTCGATAATGGTCGGCACGCCGCGCCCTTCTTCGCCGACCATCCACGCCAGTGCGCCACGAAATTCCACTTCGCTGGAGGCGTTGGACTGGTTGCCGAGTTTGTTTTTCAGACGCTGGATGTAGAACTGATTGCGCGTGTCGTCCGGGCGATGACGAGGGAGGAGGAAGCAGCTCAAACCCTTGTCGGTCTGCGCCAGCGTGAGGAAGGCATCGCACATCGGCGCCGAACAGAACCACTTGTGTCCGACCAGTTCGTACGCCTGCCCCGGGCCGCTGGCGCCGACCGGATAAGCCTTGGTGGTATTGGCGCGAACGTCGGTGCCGCCCTGCTTCTCGGTCATCGCCATGCCGATGGTCACGCCGGCCTTGTGCGCCATGCCGACGTTACGCGGATCGTATTCGGTGGCGAGGACTTTGGGCAGCCACTGTTCAGCCAGGTCCGGCTGCAAGCGCAGGGCCGGCACGCTGGCGAAGGTCATGGTCAACGGGCACCCACTGCCCGCTTCAGCCTGGCTGTGCAGATAAGTCATCGACGCGCGGGCGACATGGGCGCCGTCCTGCGGGTGCGCCCACGGCAGCGAGGTCAGGCCATGTTCGATCGCGGTGCGCATGAGTTCGTGATAAGCCGGATGAAACTCGACCAGATCAATGCGATGACCGTAGCGATCATGGCTGGCAAATACCGGTTTGTTCTGGTTGGCGAGAAACCCCGCCTCCATCAAAGGCCCACCCGCCAGTGCGCCATAGGCATCGATCCGCGACTCGGCCCAACCGGCGCCAAAACGCCGCGACCACTCCTGCAGCGGCAGATCGATGCGGTACAGGTTGGTGCCGTCCAACGACGGTGGCTGGTTGGTGACTTCATGGGTTTCGGCGAACTGATGCAGGTTCATGACGGCGCTCCTTGTTCAGCAATGGCACCAGTTAAGCACTGGTGCTTTTTTGAACAAAGTGTCATACGCGCCGTTTTTGCGGCGCTTTTACCCCCTCAACAGCTGAGCACGCGGCGCTGCAACGCAGCCTGCAGATCCTCGAATTTCACCGGTTTGGGCAGATAGTCGATGG
Source organism: Pseudomonas sp. NDM (assembly GCF_003105095.1). NCBI lineage: Bacteria > Pseudomonadati > Pseudomonadota > Gammaproteobacteria > Pseudomonadales > Pseudomonadaceae > Pseudomonas > Pseudomonas sp. NDM. The sequence goes on from NZ_QETJ01000016.1 coordinate 54,794, forward strand.
CCGCGCCCGGGGTGCAGTGTTCGCGGTCAGCGGTCAACGCCAGCATGAATACCGGCAGGTGCGCACAGCCCGGCAGCGCATGGATCTGGCAGCACAACGACGCGCCTTCGTGGCTGGGCAATTGGCAATCGATCAACACCGCATCGAAGCTTTCCCGTTGCAGGCAGTCCAGCGCGGCGGCGCCGTTGTCAGCGCTGCGCACGCGGAAACCGAGCTTGAGCAACATGCCGCGCATCACCAGTTGATTGACGCTGTTGTCATCCACCAGCAGCACCGTGCAATCCTGCGGCGCACGAATGCAATCGCGGGGCGGCTGATCCGCAGGAGCTTCGATAACCGGCAGCTCGAATTCGACATCGAGCTGGAAACGGCTACCGCGTCCGGGCTCGGAGCGGTGGGTGAGTTTGCCGTCGAGCAATTCGACCAGTTGCCGACATATCGCCAGACCCACTCCCAGGCCGCCGTATTCGCGAGTCATCGAACCGTCGAGCTGGAAGAAGCGCTGATACAGGGTCGCCTCGCCGAGATCGGTGAAACCGATGCCGGTGTCGATCACCGCGAACGACAGCGCCATGCGGTTATCCATCGACGGCCGCCCGGTGACGCGTAGCGCAAGGCCGCCGACACGGGTGAACTTGATGGCGTTGTCCAACAGGCATTCCAGGCACTGCGCCAGTTTCGCGCTGTCGCCAAGCAAGCGATCCGGCAGGATCGGCAGCACGTCGACCTTGAAGTCCAGCGACTTGCTCGCCGCATTCCCCTCGAACTGCACGCGCAGCGCTTCGACCACTGCGCGCAGGCTGAAACTGCCCGGCGTGGCCTTGAGCTTGCCGGCCTGCAATTCAGTCAGGGTGAGGATGCCATTGACCATGCGCATCATGTCGCGGGCGGATCCGGCGGCAGTCTGCTGGTACTGCTCCAGTTCGGGATCGAGGTCGACGGTCTGCATCAGCTCCAGCGAACCGATCACCCCGTTCATCGGCGTGCGCAGTTCATGGGTCAGGGTGGCGAGGAATTCATCCTTGAGCTTGTTGCTGTGGGCCAGTTGCTGGTTGAGCACCTCGAGCTTCTGCCCGGCGTCGTATAAGGTCTGCGCCTGTTGTTCGCGCATGGCGTTGATGCGATCGGCCAGCGCCAGCGACAGCAGCGCGACCTCGATCGCCGAGCCGATCTGGCTGGCGTACATGGTCAGGAACACGTTGGGCAGCAGGCCCAGCACCATCAGCGTATTGACGATGCCGCCGAGCAGGAATGCCGACCAGGCGATGATGAAATAACGCGCCACGCGCAAGCCGCGCCACCAGGCGAGGATCCCGGCGGCGAAGATCACCACGGTGAAGGTCAGCGCCAGTGTGGTCGCCAGGCGCAGGGCCAGGGCGTAACTGGTCATCAGCGACAGACCGATCACCATTGCACTGAAGGCAATCAGGCCGATCAGCAAACGATCCAGCCAAGGGCTGTGGGTTTTGGTCTGCAGGAAACTGCGGGCGAACTGGCTGCCGAACAGTCCGGCGCATCCAATGAAGAACGGCGTCGCAGCGTTGGCCCACCATGGGTTGTCCGGCCAGAAATACTCGACCGCTGCACCGTTTACCGACAACTGATAAAGGCCGAACGAGCCGATATAGAAGATGTAATAGAGATAACTGGTGTCGCGCACGCTCAGGTAGATGAACAGGTTGTAGACCAGCATCCCCAGCAGCACGCCATAAATAATGCCGAGCACATACAGGCGCACCGGTTGGTCTTCCAGGTACGCGGTACTTGACCACAACGTTACCGGCGCCTGGATCGAGCCTTCGCTGGCCAGTCGCAGATACAGCGTCTGTTGTTGGTTCGGTTTGAACGGCAGGTCGAACAGGTAATTGTTCTGGCGGATCTCGCGGCTGGCGAAAGGCAAGGCATCGCCGGTCTGGCGCACCAGTCGGTATGAGCCGCTGGCGTCGGGCAAATAGAGATCGAGGTGATCGAGCGGCGGATACGCCAGCTCCAGCAGCCAGGTGCGCTGGGCGGCCGGATTGCTCGGACGATAATGCAGATCGATCTTCAGCCAGAACGCCGAACGCGAGTAACCGGCATTGAGCGTGGCTTTATCGTGGGTTTTGAACTGGCCGGCGGCATCTTGCGCACGGACGTCGGCAATCGTCGCCTGACCGCTCGGGTCTTCGAACACTTGCAGCGATCGGCCCAGCGGCAGGCTCTGGGTGAATTCGTCGAATTCGACAGCGCTCGCCATGAGGGGCAAGCAGAACAGCAACATCAGCAAATAGCGCATTGAAGCCCCAGCGTGGCTCGTCCGGTTGTGTCAGGAAGCCCCCCATTCCCTTTGAGTAGACGTAAAACCGGTATTACCTGTGATTGTTTGGATCCAGCCTAGCATAGCCGTTGATGGCCATTGAGCACCATGGAAATTTTTCCTACAACGGCTCTAGAACGGGCGTTCCAGAGCAAAGCAGCGGCCTAGAGCTGTTGCATTGGTCAGGAAGATCAATGCGATCCGCTTTTGTGGCGAGGGAGCTCGCTCCCGCTCGGCTGCGCAGCAGTCGTAAAACCTGTAAATGCGCTGCGCCTGGATAAATGCAGGGGGCTGCATCGCAACCCAGAGGGAGCAAGCTCCCTCGCCACAATGGTAGCTGCAGTGTTGTCCGACAATCTGCTCGCAAACGCAGTCAGGAGGAACCCGCAAATCAGCTTTGGTGGTAAGCTCGCGCACCATGAATATCTACAGCTCCCGCCCCGTTGTCCTCTGTCTCTCCGGCCACGACCCCAGTGGTGGCGCCGGCTTGCAGGCAGATATCGAAGCCCTGCTCGCGCAGGGTTGCCATGCGGCTCCGGCCGTCACCGCCCTGACCGTGCAAGACACCGTCAACGTCACTGACTTTCGCGTCCTCGACCGTGAGTGGGTGCTGGCCCAGGCCAATGCCGTGCTCAACGACTCCGAAGTCGCGGCGGTGAAACTGGGCATGCTCGGTTCGCTGGAAATGGTCGACACCGTCGTCGAGCTGCTCTCGGCGCACCCGCACCTGCCGGTGGTCTGCGACCCGGTGCTGCGAGCCGGCGGCGGCGGACGCCTGGGCAAGGACGAGGTCGGCTACGCGATGCGCGAGCGTCTGCTGCCGCTGTCGATCATTGCCACGCCCAATCTTCCTGAAGCGCGGATCCTCGCCGAATTGCCTGACGGCACTGCCGACGAATGCGCAGAAAAACTCCTGCCGTTCGTCAAGAACCTGCTGATCACCGGCGGCCACGGCGACGAAACGGAGATCCACAACCGCGTGTACAGCCGCGACGGTCTGCGCGAAACCTTTATCTGCCAGCGCCTGCCGGGCAGCTATCACGGCTCCGGTTGCACGCTGGCCAGCGCCCTCGCCGGTCGACTGGCCCAGGGCGAACACTTGGCCAGTGCCGTGCGCACTGCGCTGGATTACACCTGGCGGACCCTGCGCGACGCCGAACAACTGGGCAAAGGCCAGTTCGTGCCGCGCCGTCTGCCACTGGATTTCTGCTCGTAACGTCGTGAGGTCTGCCCGATGAAACTCCGTGGCCTGTATGCCATCACCGACAGCCAGTTGCTGGCCGGCAAGTTTCTGTCTTACGTGGAGGCGGCGCTGGAAGGCGGCGTCACCCTGCTGCAATACCGCGACAAGAGCAGTGATGAGGCCCGCCGCTTGCGCGAGGCCGAAGCGCTGCGCAACTTGTGCGAGCGCTATAAAACGCAGTTGATCATCAACGACGACGCCGAATTGGCCGCGCGCCTCAACGTCGGCGTGCATCTCGGCCAGACCGACGGCCCGCTCTCGCCGACCCGCGCCCTGCTCGGTTCGAAAGCCATCATCGGTTCGACCTGCCACGGGCAGATCGCCCTGGCCGAACAAGCCGCCAAAGAAGGCGCGAGTTACGTCGCCTTCGGGCGCTTCTTCAATTCCACCACCAAACCCGGTGCGCCGAGTTGCAGCCTCGACCTGCTCGACGAAGCCAGACGCAAGCTGCACTTGCCGATCTGCGCGATTGGCGGCATCACCCTCGATAACGCCGCGCCGCTGGTCGAACACGGTGTCGATCTGCTCGCCGTGGTCCATGGCCTGTTCGGTGCTGACAGCAGCGCTGAAGTGACCCGCCGCGCTCGCGCCTTCAACGAACTTCTGAAAATCTGATTTGAGAGCCCGATCATGTCTCGTTCCGAAACCCTGTTTGCCAATGCTCAGAAACACATTCCCGGTGGCGTCAACTCGCCGGTTCGCGCGTTCAAGAGCGTTGGCGGCACCCCGCTGTTCTTCAAACACGCCGAAGGCGCTTACGTCACCGACGAAGACGACAAGCGTTATGTGGATTATGTTGGGTCGTGGGGTCCGATGATCCTTGGCCACAGCCATCCGGACGTGCTCGATGCGGTGCGCAATCAGCTGCAACACGGCCTGTCCTATGGCGCGCCGACCTCGATGGAAACCGAGATGGCCGATCTGGTCTGCTCGCTGGTGCCGTCGATGGACATGGTGCGCATGGTCAGCTCCGGCACCGAAGCGACCATGAGTGCGATCCGTCTGGCCCGTGGTTTCACCGGCCGCGACAGCATCATCAAGTTCGAAGGCTGCTACCACGGCCACTCCGACAGCCTGCTGGTCAAGGCCGGTTCCGGCGCACTGACCCAGGGCGTACCGAGCTCGGCCGGCGTGCCGGCAGCGTTCGCCAAACACACCCTGACCCTGCCGTTCAACGACATCGACGCGGTTGAAGCGATGCTCGCCGAAGTGGGTGAGGAGGTGGCGTGCATCATCGTTGAGCCAGTGGCTGGCAACATGAACTGCGTGCCGCCAGCGCCGGGCTTTCTCGAAGGCCTGCGTTCGCTGTGCGACAAGCACGGCGTGGTGCTGATCTTCGACGAAGTGATGACCGGTTTCCGCGTCGCCCTCGGCGGTGCCCAGGCGCACTACGGCGTGACGCCGGACCTGACCACCTTCGGCAAGATCATCGGCGGCGGCATGCCGGTGGGCTGCTTCGGTGGCAAGCGCGAGATCATGCAGCGCATCGCCCCGCTGGGGCCGGTGTATCAGGCAGGTACGCTGTCGGGTAATCCGCTGGCGATGGCGGCCGGCCTGACGACTCTGCGTTTGATCAGCCGCCCGGGTTTCCACGCCGAATTGACCGACTACACCACGCGCCTGCTCGATGGCCTGCAAGAACGCGCCGATGCTGCGGGCATTCCGTTCGTGACCACTCAGGCCGGCGGCATGTTTGGCCTGTATTTCAGTGGGGCCGACGACATCGTCACTTTCGACGACGTGATGGCCAGCGACGCGGCCCTGTTCGGTCGCTTCTTCCACCTGATGCTGGAAGGTGGCGTGTACCTGGCGCCGAGTGCGTTCGAAGCCGGTTTCACCTCGATCGCCCATGGCGAAGCCGAGTTGCAACTGACGCTGGACGCTGCCGAGCGCGCCTTCGCCGCATTGAAATAATCGCCGCACCGCTGACGTTGGCTATGGCCAGCGTCAGCTTTCACCTACATAGCCTCGGTTTTTCCGACGTGCCTGCGCAAATCCTGCCCGAATCGGGCGATATATTCCCCACGCAGCAGAAAAACGAGTAAAGACTTTGTAAGGTTGGCCCTGCTTATTTCATAATGCGCGCTTATTGGATCCCTCGACGGGTCCGCGTGCCCTTCAGAGGTAAGTCGATTCCCATGAACCGCACCGGCCGCACCCTTGCATTGGGCTGCCTGTTGCTCCTTCAGCCCCTGCTCGCGCATGCACAAGCAGGCGGCAACTCGTTGTTGATCCCGGCGATGGGTCGTTGCACCCTCAATACTCAGCCGCAAGACGTCACGCAGGCATTGGCCGCCTGCCAGAAAGCGGCGGATGAAGGGGATGCGCAAGCGCAGTACGAGTTGGGTGAGTTCTACTACGACGGCAAGAACGCGCCGCGCGACCTCAATCAAGCCCTGAGCTATTTCGAAAAGGCCTCGTTGCAAGGCCACGCCCAGGCGCAATTCAAGCTCGGCAGCATGTTTTTCCATGGTGAAGGCGTGCAGGCCAACAATATCCAGGCGTACATCGTGCTGAAGATGGCGGCGGTCAACGGTGCCGAAGAGGCATTGGACACGGCCGACGAAGTTTCGGAAAAGATGTCCCGCGAAGATCTGGAAACCGCCACCCAGGTGCTCGGACAGATCTTCCGCAAATACCTGATGGAACTGCAGAGCGCTGATGGGCGTACGCCGTTTTCACCTCTTCCGTAAGCCCCCTGTGGCGAGGGAGCTTGCTCCCGCCGGGGTGCGAAGCAGCCCTAAACCCTGCAATCCCGATCTGGCTGACACAATGCATTTTCTGGTCTGACGACTGCTGCGCAGCCGCACGGGAGCAAGTTCCCTCGCCACAACATCATTCCAGCTTTGAATCTGTTTTTTACTTCTCAGGCATCGGCATCGGAAACGGCATGACATTGCCGACCGCGCCGCGGGCTTCGCTGATTTTCGGCGTGCCCAGACGCTCCACTTCGTCGATGCGCACAATCGAATGCATCGGCACAAAGCTGCGCACCACGCCTTCGAATTGCGCCTTGAGCTTTTCTTCGCTCGGATCGACGACCATCTGCGTGCGCTCGCCAAAGACGAATTCTTCAACTTCCAGGAAACCCCACAGATCACTTTGATAGATCTGCTTGGCGTACATTTCGAACACCTGGCCCTGGTTGAGGAAAATCACCTTGTAGATTGGAGCTTCGCGTTTGGTCATGGCGGGCGGATAACATCGGGGTAAAAATGAGGGCGCGAACTATAGCATAGCCACCGGACGCACAGCGGTAGGAACCTGACGGCTTGTTCCCTATAATGCGCGGTTCTTTGAATCACGTGACGACCCGAATCCATGGCCAAAAAGCTTTACATCGAAACCCACGGTTGCCAGATGAACGAGTACGACAGCTCGCGCATGGTCGATCTGCTGGGCGAACATCAGGCCCTGGAAGTCACCGCCCGCGCGGAAGACGCCGACGTGATTCTGCTCAACACCTGCTCGATCCGCGAACGCGCGCAGGATCGCGTGTACTCGCAGCTCGGCCGCTGGCGCGAACTGAAGCTGGCCAACCCGGACATGGTCATCGCCGTCGGCGGTTGCGTGGCCAGTCAGGAAGGCGCGGCGATCCGCGATCGCGCTCCGTATGTTGACGTGGTGTTCGGCCCCCAGACCCTGCACCGTCTGCCCGAGATGATCGACGCCGCGCGCAGCAGCAAGCTGCCGCAGGTCGATGTCTCGTTCCCGGAAATCGAAAAATTCGACCACCTGCCCGAGCCACGCATCGACGGCCCGAGTGCCTATGTGTCGGTCATGGAAGGTTGCAGCAAGTACTGCACGTTCTGCGTAGTGCCGTACACCCGTGGTGAAGAGGTCAGCCGGCCGTTCGATGACGTGATCGCGGAAATCATTCACCTTGCCGAAAACGGCGTGCGCGAAGTGACCTTGCTGGGGCAGAACGTCAACGGCTATCGCGGCTCGACTCACGACGGTCGCCTGGCCGATCTGGCTGAGCTGATTCGTGTGGTCGCCGCTGTCGATGGCATCGACCGCATCCGCTACACCACGTCACATCCGCTGGAGTTCTCCGACAGCCTGATCCAGGCCCACGCCGAAGTGCCGGAACTGGTCAAGCACCTGCACTTGCCGGTGCAGTCGGGCTCGGACCGGATCCTCGCGGCGATGAAGCGCAACCACACGGCGCTGGAGTACAAATCCAAGCTGCGCAAACTGCGCGCGGCCGTGCCGGGAATCTGCATCAGCTCGGACTTCATCGTCGGCTTCCCCGGCGAAACCGAAAAAGACTTCGAACAGACCATGAAGCTGATTGCAGATGTCGGCTTCGATTTCTCCTACTCCTTCGTTTACAGCCAGCGCCCGGGCACGCCCGCCGCCGATCTGGCCGATGACACCCCGGAAGAATTGAAAAAAGAACGTCTGAATGCGCTGCAACATCGCTTGAACCAGCAAGGCTTCGAGATCAGCCGACAAATGGTCGGTTCGATCCAGCGCATTCTGGTGACCGATTATTCGAAGAAAGACCCGGGCGAGCTGCAAGGCCGTACCGAGAATAATCGTATCGTCAACTTCCGCTGCGACAATCCGACCCTGATCGGCCAGTTCGCCGACGTGCACATCGACGCGGCGCAACCGCACTCGCTGCGCGGCTCGCTGATCCAGTAAATGCAAAAGATCGCAGCCTTCGGCAGCTCCTACATGGATTACATTCCCCTGTAGGAGCTGCCGAAGGCTGCGATCTTGACAGTCTCGACGCCGAGAATATTTAAGAGCTTTCGCACCCACGCCACTGGCGTTATCCTTGATTTCATCCTAATTGCCCCAGGGCGGCTAAATACGACCTTGAACGCACCCATCGAACCACATCGTTTTCTCCTCGAGCCTTTTGAGGCTCGCCGCTTCGCCAATCTGTGCGGGCAATTCGACGAGCATTTGCGCTTGATCGAGCAGCGCCTGGCCATCGAGATCCGCAATCGCGGAAACCAGTTCGAGCTGATTGGCGACCCCAAACTCACCACGTCTGCGGAAAACCTGCTGCGCCGCCTGTACCGGGAAACCAAGGGTACCGAGCTGTCGCCAGACCTTGTGCACCTGTTCATCCAGGAATCGGCCGGCGCGGATCTCGACAATCCGGCCCCTGCCGAACCGACCGTCGCCCTGCGTACGAAAAAAGGCATGATTCGCCCACGCGGCTTGAATCAGCAGCGCTACGTGAAGGAAATCCTCGGCAACGACATCAACTTCGGCATCGGCCCGGCCGGTACCGGCAAGACCTACCTGGCCGTGGCCTGCGCGGTTGACGCGCTGGAGCGCGAGCAGATCCGCCGCATCCTGCTGGTGCGTCCGGCGGTCGAAGCGGGTGAAAAACTCGGCTTCCTGCCCGGCGACCTGTCGCAGAAGATCGACCCGTACCTGCGCCCGCTGTATGACGCACTGTACGAAATGCTCGGCTTCGAATACGTCGCCAAGTTGATCGAAAAGCAGGTGATTGAAGTCGCACCGCTGGCCTACATGCGCGGTCGCACGCTGAACAACAGTTTCATCATTCTCGACGAAAGCCAGAACACCACCGTCGAGCAGATGAAGATGTTCCTCACGCGCATCGGCTTTGGCTCCACCGCCGTGATCACCGGCGACATCACCCAGGTCGACCTGCCGCGCGGCACCAAATCCGGCCTGCACCATGTGATCGAAGTGCTGAAAGACGTGCCCGGCATCAGCTTCACCCACTTCCAGCCCAAAGACGTCGTGCGCCACCCGTTGGTGCAGCGGATTGTCGAGGCCTACGAGCGCTTCGAGACCCGTGCCGAAGCCGCGAAGGAAGCCTCGCGCGATGCTTGAGCTGGATCTGCAAATCGCCACCGAGGCCAGCGCGCCCAGTGAAGCCGAGTTCCGCCAGTGGTGCGAACTGGCCCTGCGTCAGCGCACCGCTGATTCGGAAATGACCATTCGTCTGGTCGACGAGCAAGAAGGCCGCGAGCTCAACCACACCTGGCGCCACAAGGATTACGCGACCAATGTGTTGTCGTTCCCGGCGGAAGTGCCTGACGAGTTTCTCGACATCCCGCTGCTCGGCGACCTGGTGATCTGCGTGGCCGTGGTCGAACGCGAAGCCGCCGAGCAGGGCAAGGAACTAAAGGCCCACTGGGCACATCTGGTCATTCACGGCTGCTTGCATCTGCTGGGTTACGACCATATAGATGACGACGAAGCCGAGGAAATGGAAGCACTGGAACGCGAGTTGCTTGCCGAACTGGGCTATCGCGATCCGTACGCGGACGACGAAACCGAACACTCCCCCATCGTTACAACAAAGGATTCAGAGTAATCGCTATGAGCGAAGATCGATCGAGCAACGGGCAGAAGTCATGGCTGGGTAAACTGACCCAGGCTTTTGCCCACGAGCCGAAGAACCGCCAGGAGCTCCTCGAGCTGCTGCGCGACGCACATCAGAACAAACTGCTGGACAGCGAAGCGCTGGCCATCGTCGAAGGCGCCATTCAGGTGGCTGACCTGCAAGTGCGCGACATCATGGTGCCGCGCTCGCAAGTGATCAGCATCAAGGCGACCCAGACACCCCGCGAATTTCTCCCGGCCGTGGTCGACTCGGCCCACTCGCGCTATCCGGTCATCGGCGAAAGCCATGACGACGTGATGGGCGTGCTGCTGGTCAAGGATCTGCTGCCGCTGATCTTCAAAGAGAACGGCGACAGCTTCAACATCAAGGATCTGCTGCGCCCGGCCACGTTTGTGCCGGAGTCCAAGCGTCTGAACGTGTTGCTGCGTGAATTCCGCGCCAACCACAACCACATGGCCATCGTCATCGACGAGTACGGCGGCGTGGCCGGTCTGGTGACCATCGAAGACGTGCTCGAACAGATCGTTGGCGATATCGAGGACGAGCACGACGTCGAGGAAGACAGCTACATCAAGCCGCTGCCCAGCGGTGATTTCCTGATCAAGGCGCTGACGCCGATCGAGAACTTCAACGAGTTTTTCGACAGCGAATTCTCCGACGACGAATTCGACACCGTCGGCGGTCTGGTGATGAGCGCGTTCGGCCACTTGCCAAAACGCAACGAAATCACTGAAATCGGCGCCTATCGTTTCCGCATCCTGAACGCCGACAGCCGTCGGATTCATTTGCTGCGTCTGACACCTATTGCTCGCTAAGGACTGAAATGCGCTGGACTACCCGCCCCGGCTGGCCCGGTAACCTGCTGGCCGTGGCGGCCGGTGCAATCACCACTTTCGCTCTCGCCCCGTTCAACATCTGGCCGCTGGCGTTGCTGGCGGTCGGTCTGTTCTATGCCGGTTTGCGTGAGCTGAGCCCTCGTCAGGCGCTGGGTCGTGGCTGGTGCTTCGGCTTCGGCCTGTTTGGCGCCGGCACCAGTTGGATCTATTACAGCATTCACCATTTTGGCGGCGCTTCGGTGTTGCTCGCCGGGTTCCTGATGCTGCTGTTCACAGCGGCGATTGCCTGGTTCTTCGCCTTGCCCGCCTGGCTGTGGGCGCGCTGGTTGCGCCGTAACGAGGCGCCACTGGCGGATGCCTTGGCCTTTGCGGCGTTGTGGGTCGGGCAGGAAGCGTTTCGCGGCTGGTTCCTCACCGGTTTCCCGTGGCTTTACTCCGGTTACAGTCAGCTCGACGGTCCGCTGGCCGGGCTCGCGCCGGTGGGCGGTATGTGGCTGGTGTCGTTTGTGCTGGCACTGACGGCGGCACTGATCTACAACGCGCCGCGCTTGTTGCAGGCGCGGCGCAAGGGTTTTATCGCTGCCGGCCTGGTACTTCTGCTGGGCCCCTGGATAGCGGGCGTCGCCCTCAAAGGCCACGCCTGGACCAGCCCGTCCGGCGCACCGCTGACGGTGGCTGCGATTCAGGGCAACGTCGCGCAAAGCATGAAATGGGACCCGGCCGAGCTCAACGCACAACTGGCGCTGTACCGCGACTTGAGTTTCCGTTCCAAACCGGTCGACCTGCTGATCTGGCCGGAAACCGCCGTGCCGGTTCTGAAGGAGTCCGCCGAGGGCTACCTGACGATGATGGGCAGCTTCGCCGCCGAGCGTAAATCAGCGCTGATCACCGGTGTACCGATCCGCCAGACCGTGCATAAAGAGAGACGCTTCTTCAACGGCATCACCGTGGTCGGCGAAGGCGACGGCACTTATCTGAAGCAGAAACTGGTGCCGTTCGGCGAATACGTGCCGTTGCAGGATATGTTGCGTGGTTTGATCGCGTTCTTCGACCTGCCCATGTCGGACTTCGCTCGCGGCCCTTCCGATCAGGCGCTGTTGCAGGCCAAGGGTTACCAGATCGCACCGTTCATCTGCTACGAAGTGGTCTATCCGGAATTCGCCGCCGGGCTATCGGCACGCAGCGATCTGCTGCTGACGATCAGCAATGACACCTGGTTCGGCACTTCCATCGGGCCGCTGCAACATCTGCAAATGGCGCAGATGCGCGCACTGGAAGCCGGACGCTGGATGATCCGCGCGACCAACAACGGCGTCACCGGCCTGATCAACCCGTTCGGGCAGATCACCGAGCAGATTCCGCAGTTCGAACAGGGCGTGCTGTACGGCGAAGTGGTGCCGATGCATAACCTGACGCCTTATCTGCAATGGCGTTCATGGCCATTGATTGTGCTGTGCCTGCTGCTGTTTGGCTGGGCGCTGATGGCGAACCGGATGTCGAAAACCCTTTAAAAGCTTCGCGAGCAGGCTCGCTCCCACAGTTGGAATGCATTTCAATGTGGGAGCGAGCCT